>QHSB01000150.1 GCA_003220335.1 Candidatus Rokuibacteriota bacterium | reverse complement strand
GAAGTTGCCTTTGACGACGATCTCGATCGTGTCCTCCAGCTCGAGCAGGTGGCGGAAGAATCGGCACGTCGTGCCCGGCGACTCCCAGGCGGGCAGCCAGTCGCGCTCGGGGATGCCCGCGCGCTCGAAGACCTCGCGGTCCATCTCGAGGTGACGCTGCTCGTCGGCGAGCTGGAAGAGACAGCACTTCTTGAGGTCGTCGAAGGGCGCGTTGGCGGCCGCGGTGGCGATGTAGTGGGTGGCCGACAGCTCGGAATAGTAATTGTTGGCGAACTGGTCGACCGCGCGCTCCAGGTAGCGCGGGCTGACGGTCTTGTAGGCCAGCGCGTCGGCCGGGATGGTGGCGCGCTCGGCGAGATAGCGCTCACGCTCCCGCGCCTGCAGCGCGACGTAGCGCTCCCAGGTGAGATTGGCCGGGTCCTTGAAGCGCTCGGGGTGCTTCAGGGTGATCGAACGGGCCATGCGTGCCTCCCGCCAGTGCTGGTGGCGCTACAGTAGGCAGGCCCCCGGCCGGTGTCAACGGGATGCGATAGGATATGCGCGGCCATGAAGGTCGTCGTCACCGCGAGGAATGGCACGCGCGAGTTCGAGTGCGAGCCCGGAGAGAAGATCCTCCACGCCGGGCTGCGCAGCGGTGTCGAGCTTCCCTACGAGTGCGCCACCGGCACGTGCGGGACGTGCAAGGCACGGCTCACGAGCGGACGCACGGAGAGCGAGTGGCCCGAGGCCCCCGGCCGCAAATATTTCAAGAGCGAGGGTGACCTGCTCACGTGCCAGAGCGTGGCTCACGACGACTGCGCGCTGGAGGTGGGCCCGCTGAAGTCGCGCGAGCCCAACACGTCCGCCCCCCGCGTCCGCCGCGGCGTCCTGTGCGGGCTGCGACCGCTGACGCACGACGTCACCGCGTTCGACGTCGCGATCGACGGTCCGCTCGACTTCGCGGCCGGCCAGTTCGTGCTCCTCACCGTGCCGGGCATCGCGGGGGCGCGCGCGTATTCGATGGTCAACTTCGACCACGGCGCCGAGCGGCTGTCGTTCGTGGTGAAGAAGAAGCCGGGCGGGGCCGTGAGCGAATGGCTGTTCGGCGAGGCGACCGACGGTGCACCGCTGAGCCTCTTCGGGCCTCTGGGCCACGCGACCTTCCATCCCGACGTGGCCAAGCACGTGCTGTGCGTCGCGGGCGGCAGCGGCATCGCCGGCATGATGTCGATCCTGTCGCGGGCCTGCCGCGAGGCTCACTTCGCGGGCTGGGACGGTCACGTCTTCTTCGGCGTCCGCACCGCGCGCGACGGCTTCTTCCTCGACGAGCTCGAGGCGTTCCGGCGACGGTTTCCCGCGCGGCTCGCGGTGACGGTGGCGCTGTCCGACGAGGACGTTCCGCCGGCGCTGGCCGACGCCTATCCGGCGTTCGCGTTCACGCGCGGGTTCGTGCACGCCGTGGCCGGCGAGCGCATGAAAGGGCGGTACGCCGACGTGCGCGCGTACGTCGCGGGGCCGCCGCCCATGGTCGACGCGAGCTTGCGCCTGCTGCTGCGCGAGGCGAGACTGTCGCCCGCCGACATCCGCTACGACAAGTTCAGCTGAGCGAGCGCCCGGGCAAAGGAGCGACCATGGGCCAGGAGGATGAAGCGGTCTGGACGCGCGTGTGCCGGGCCGACGAAGTGCCGGCGAACGGCATGAAGGCGTTCGCGGTCGGCGGCACCAGCGTCCTCATCGTACACACCGGCGCCGAGTTCGTGGCGTTTCAGGCGATGTGCCCGCACGAAGCCATCCCGCTCGAGCAGGGCATTCACGACGGCTGCCTGCTGACCTGTCTCGAGCACACGTGGCAGTTCGACCTCAAGACCGGCGCGCCGGTCGGCGAGGCCGAGGAGGGACTGACGGGGTACCGGCTGCGTGAGGAGGGCGGGGCGATCTATGTCGCGCTCGAATGAGGTTGAGCCGCGCGACAACGCATTAAATTTCGTCCGCGAATCAGGGCTATGAGAGACTGTTCGACGAATAGTTAGACTGCTCGCACGGGATACGACTCCCGTCACACACCCTCCAGGGATCGGTGAGCCGCAAGAGTAAGTCTCGCGCGCTCGAGGCCGCCGCCAAGTGCCGACCGGGACTGTTACGACGTCTGGGGCGTGAGCCCGTCCAGACCACGAAGGCACGTCCCCCGATCGATCGTTCGATCGTGTGCGCTTCGGCCCGGCGGTGGGTCCGGTGGCTTGCGCCGTCGCTGGTCGCCTCGTTCACTGTTGCTGCGTTCCTCCCGGTGCTGCAAAACCAGTTTCTGATCTGGGACGATCAGCTGAACTTCCTCAGCAACCCCCACTATCGGGGACTCGCGTGGACACACCTCTGCTGGATGTGGACCACATTTCATATGGGTCACTATATTCCTCTGACGTGGATGACCTTGGGCCTGGATTACTGGGTCTGGGGCATGAACCCCTTCGGTTACCATCTCACCAGCCTCCTGTTGCATGCCGCGAATGCGGTGGCGTTCTACTTCCTGGTCCTTCGGCTCGTGACGTTGGCCCTGCCGGATCGTTCTGAACGAGATCCAGCTCTGGGCTTTTCTGCCGCCTTCACCGCTCTCCTGTTCGCCATCCATCCCCTTCGGGTTGAATCCGTCGCGTGGATCACGGAACGGCGCGATGTGCTCTCGGGACTCTTCTACCTGCTGACGATCCTGGCGTACCTTCGAGCCCACGAGCGGCCGGAGCACGGCCGGCGGTGGTATTGGGTGTCCGTTGCCTTGTTCGCGTGTGCGCTCCTCTCCAAGTCGATGGCCGTGAGTCTTCCCGTCGTGCTGTTGATCGTGGACGTCTATCCACTCCGACGTCTCGGCGGATCTACCGGGTGGTGGAGCGAGCCCGCCCGCCGGGTCTACAGGGAGAAGATCCCCTTCGTCCTGCTCGGTGCTGCGGGAGCTGCAGTCGCATTTCAAGCATTGTCCGCCATCCACAACATGGCCTCACTGGCTCGGCTGAGCGTGCCGGGCAGGTTCGCGGTCTCGGCGTACTCCCTGAGCTTCTACCTCTGGAAGACGGTCGTGCCAGTGAACCTGTCGCCGCTCTATCCGCTGCCGCCAACGGTGAACCCAGGGGCGCTGCCATTCGTCCTGGCCTCCACCCTGGTGCTCGCCGTCACGGCGCTCGCTCTCGCACTCCGCCGTCGAGCGCCCGCGCTGCTGGCGGCGTGGTTGGCTTACTTCGTGATTCTCGTGCCGGTGCTCGGGATCGTTCAGAACGGCCCACAGATTGTCGCCGACCGATACACTTACCTCGCAGGTCTCGGATGGGCGACTCTGGCCGGCGGCGGCCTGCTGTCCTGCTGGCGAGCCTGGCCGACCGAGGACGCACGACCACGGAGAACCTTCACATTCGTTGGCCTTGCCGTCGGTGTCGCCGCCGGCCTCGGCGTCCTCACCTGGAACCAGGTCCAGATCTGGCATGACTCCGAACGGCTGTGGGTCTACACGGTTGCGCGTCACCCCGGCTCTTCGTTCGCTCAGTTCAGCCTCGGCGAGGTGTTGAGTGAGCAGGGCAAGCCGCGCGAGGCGATCGAGCATTTCAAGAAAGGCCTGCAGCTCCAACCCGACGAACCCTTCGCGCTCACGGCCTTGGGGGTCGCGCTCGCCCAGGAAGGCGAGCTGGCCGAGGCGATCGAACACTTCCAGCGGGCGTTGCGCATCAACGTCGATGTTCCTGAGGCCCACGTCAACTGGGGCGCCGCGCTCCTTCATCAGGGCCATCCCGCCGAAGGGATCAAGCACCTGCAGCAGGCGTTACGCTTCAAGGCCGATCTCCCTGAGGCTCACGTCAACTGGGGCGCCGCGCTCGTCCAGCAGGGCAATCCCGCCGAGGCGATCGAGCACTTCGAGCAGGCGTTGCGCATCAGGCCTGATCTCCCCGAGGCGCACCGCGTCTGGGGCGTCGCACTCACTCAGCACGGCCACGTCGCCGGAGCGCTCGAGCAGATCTTCCAAGCCCTGAATGTCAAACCTGACTTCGTCGAGGCGGATCGAACGCTCCGTCGCCAGGACAGGCTCGCGGAGGCGATCGAACACTTCCAGCAGGCGCTGCACCTGAAGCCCGACTATGCTCTCGTCCACGTCAACTGGGGTCAGGCGCTCATACAGCAAGGCAAGCCGATCGAAGCGATGGAGCATTTCCGGCAGGCGCTGCGCTTGAAGCCTGATCTCGCCGAAGCGGCGACCGAGCACTACCAGCAGGCTCTGCGTCTGAGGGGCCGAAAAGCGGAATAGGTCCCGGCTCCGCGTTCGCCGGGTCCCTGAACCACGGCGGTGGCGCCTGCACACTACCACGCTCGCTTGACTCCGCACGCGGGCTGACGCAGCCTCGGAGGCCGACGGAGGGACAGACATGAGCGAGCTCACACGGCGGAAGTGGCTTGGAGCGGCGGGCTGGCTGGCGGCGCTGGCGGCCGCAGGGGGCACCGACATGCGGAGCCCGGCGGTGGCGAGCGCCCAGGCCGGCTCCGCGGAGTCGTTGCTGGCCGCGCTCAAGTCGGCGCGCGTCTTCGACCTGTCGTTCACGTGGAGCGATCAGTCGCCCGTGCTCAACCTGAACCCGCCGTACTCGTTCGCGCTGAACCGCACGCACAAGATGACGCACGAGATCTTCGGCCAGGTACCCGGCAGCCGTGTGTCGTGGGCGTCGGAGATCATGTTCTTCAGCGGCCAGCACGGCGCGCCCACCATCGACGCCATCGGCCACATCGGGCGCGATCTCAAGCTGCACGGTGGCGTCGACGCGGTCGCCGCGACCTCGACGCCCGGGGGCATCGGCGCGAACCTCGGCATCGACAGCTTCCCGGTGGACCTCATGATCAACCGCGGCGTGTTTCTCGACGTCGCGCGCCACGTCGCCGCCGGCGCCGCCGATCCGCTGCCGCCGGGCTACGAGATCACGGCGAAGCACCTCGACGACACCGCGAAGGCGCAGGGCGTCGACGTCCGCAAGGGCGACAGCGTGCTGATCCGCACGGGCTGGGGCCAGTACTTCGGCAAGGACAACGCCAGATATCTCGGGGAGCAGTCGCCCGGCCCCGGGCAGGACGGCGCGAAGTGGATCATCGGCAAGGGCGCGCGCCTGGCCGGCGACGACACGGCGACGTTCGAGAAGCGCCCCGCGTCGTACGGCAAGGAGCTGTTCAGCGTGCACATGATGCTGTTGACCGACAACGGCATCTACATCGTCGAGAACATGAACCTCGAGCCGCTGTCGGCCGCGAAGGCCTACACGGTGGCGCTCGTGATCACGCCGCTGAAAATCCAGGGCGGGACCGGCTCGCCGCTGCGCGCGCTGGCGGTGGCGCCATGAAGTTCGGATTGCACTCCGTCAACCTGCATACGTGCGCGCATCCCGACGCCGCCGCGCGGCTCGGTCGCGCCGCCGAGGATGCGGGCTTCGAGTCGCTCTGGGTCGCCGACCACGTCGTGCTGCCGGATCCGCCGGTCCCCGGGCGTCCGATGCCTCCGGACATGCGACTGCTCGATCCGCTGATCGCACTGACGTTCCTCGCCGCGCACACGTCGCGCGTGAAGCTCGCGACGGGCGTGATCATCCTGCCGCAGCGCCAGGCCCTCGTGATCGCCAAGCAGCTGGCCTCGCTCGACGTGCTCAGCAACGGCCGCGTGATCTTCGGTATCGGCGTGGGCTGGTGCGAGCCGGAGATGCGCTCGGTCGGCGCGCCCTTCGCCGAGCGAGGCCGCGTCGCCGACGACTACCTCGCGGCGATGCGCGCGGTGTGGACGCAGCCCAGGCCGTCGTACAAAGGACCGTACGTCGCCTTCGAGGGCGTGCAGGCGATGCCGCGGCCGGTGCAGAATCCGATTCCGATCGTGGTGGGCGGCCGCACGCCGCCCGCGTATCGCCGCGCAATCACGCAGGGACAGGGCTGGTACGGCTTCGGCCTCGACGTCCCGGAGACGACGAAGTCCGTGGCGGCGCTGCGCGGCGCGGAAAAAACGTCACGGCGGCCGGCGGCGCTCGGCCGGCTTCAGATCAGCATCACGCCGCCGGGCTTCGACGTGCCCGACAAGGCGATGGTCGACGCCTACGCCGCGGCGGGCGTCGATCGGCTGATCCTGCGGCCGCGACCCGAGATGGACGTCGGTGCGCTCGAGCGCTTCGCGGCCGAGACCGGCCGCGCGCTCGGCCTGCAGGGCTAGGACGGCGCGGAGCGCGGCGGGACCGCGGGCGGTATTCCTGCCGCAGGTATCATGAAAGCGTTGTCTGGTATGAGAGCGTTCGCCGTCGTCCTCGCGCTGTTCCTGACCGCCGCCGCCACTCCCGCCTGGCCCCGCGCGGCGCCCGGGGCGGGCCCGGCCCACGGGCTGTCGATCCACGGCGACCTGAAGTACGGTCCCGGCTTCGCGCACTTCGACTACGTCAACCCGCGAGCGCCGAAGGGCGGCAGCGTCACGCTCTCCGCCGTCGGCACGTTCGACAACCTCAACCCGTTCATCCTCAAGGGCGTGCCGGCGGCCGGCATCGCCACGACGTTCGACACGCTCACGGTCGCCTCGACAGATGAGCCGTCGTCGGAGTACGGGCTTGTCGCCGAGACGATGGAGACACCGGCGGATCGCTCGTGGGTGTCGTTCACGCTCCGGCCCGCCGCGCGCTTTCACGACGGCAGCCCCATGACCGTGGACGACGTCATCTGGACGTTCGACACGCTGCGGACGCGAGGTCATCCGGTGTACCGGTCGTACTACGCGCAGGTGGCGAGCGTCGAGAAGGTGGGGCCGCGCACGGTGCGCTTCACGTTCAAAGGGGGCGACAACCGCGAGCTGCCGGCCATCGTGGGCCAGCTCCCGGTGCTCTCCAGGGCGTACTGGACCGCTCACGACTTCGCCAAGACGACCCTGACGCCGCCGCTCGGGAGCGGGCCGTACCAGGTGGAGTCCGTGGAGCCCGGCCGCTCGATCACCTATCGCCGCGTCAAAGACTATTGGGCGGCCGCCGTGCCCGTCAACGTGGGCCGCTTCAACTTCGACACGATTCGCTATGACTACTACCGCGACGGCACGGTGGCGCTGGAGGCGTTCAAGGGGGGCGCCTACGACTTCCGTTCGGAGAACTCGTCGAAGAGCTGGGCGACGGCGTATGACGTCCCCGCCGTGCGCGACGGGCGCATCCGGAAGGAGCAGATTCCCAACGAGATCCCCACCGGCATGCAGGGCTTCGTGTACAACACGCGCCGCGCGCTGTTCCGCGACGCCCGTGTGCGCGAGGCCCTGGCCGCCGCGTTCGACTTCGAGTGGAGCAACGCCCACCTCTTCTACGGCGCCTACACCCGCACTCGCAGCTACTTCTCGAACTCCGAGCTGGCCTCGCGGGGACTCCCCAGCCAGGCAGAGCTGTCGGTGCTCGCCCCGTTCCGTGGCCGCGTCCCCGACGAGGTGTTCACGCGCGAGTACCGACCTTCGTCAACGGGCCCGGATGGCATCCGGCCCAACCTCGTCCGGGCCCTCGAGCTCTTGAGGCAGGCGGGCTGGGTCGTGCGCGACATGCGGCTGGTGAGCGTCGAGACGGGACGGCCACTGACGTTCGAGATCCTGATCGACGACCCGACCTGGGAGCGCATCACGCTGCCCTTCGTGAAGAATCTCGAGCGGCTCGGCGTCGCGGCACGCGTGCGGACGGTCGACGCGGCGCAGTACGAGTACCGCATGAAGCAGTTCGACTTCGACATGACGGTGGCGGTCTTCGCGCAGTCGCTCTCCCCGGGCAACGAGCAGGTCGACTTCTGGGCCTCCGCGTCCGCCGACACGCCGGGCAGCCGCAACCTGGCCGGCCGCGTGGCCTACTGGGATCGCTTCGGCCGACCGGCCGTTTCGCCGAAGTACGACCTCGGCTTCGATAGCTGGTGGATCGACCCTCACCGGGGCGGGAGCCGCGCGTAATGCTCGCCTACATCGCCCGCCGCCTGCTGCTCGTGGTACCGACCCTGTTCGGGATCATGCTCGCCAACTTCCTCATCGTGCAGGCGGCGCCGGGCGGCCCGGTCGACCTCATGATCGCCCGCCTGCGCGGGCACGTGAGCCAGGCGACGGCGCGCGTGGGCGCCACCGGGGCCAGCGAAACGGCGGGCGGCCGGGTCGCGCGCCCCGGGGCGGGCGAGGAGGGCGCCACGCGCGCCTCGCAGGGGATCGACCCCGACCTGGTGCGCCAGCTCGAGAAGCAGTTCGGCTTCGACAAGCCGGCGTGGCAGCGCTTCGTGCACATGATGCGCAGCTACCTGGTGTTCGACCTCGGCAGCAGCTTCTATCGTGATCGCCCCGTGCTCGGCCTCATGCTCGAGAAGCTGCCGGTCTCGATCAGCCTCGGCCTGTGGACGACCCTGCTCGTCTACCTGATCTCGATCCCGCTCGGCGTCGCCAAGGCCGTGCGCGACGGCACCCCGTTCGACGTGTGGACCAGCGCGGTGGTGATCGTCGGCTACGCCATCCCCGGCTTCCTCTTCGCGATCCTCCTCGTCGTGCTCCTGGCCGGCGGGTCGTTCGTGCACTGGTTCCCGCTGCGCGGCCTCACCTCCGACACGTGGGCACTGCTGTCCTGGCCCCAGCGGATCGCCGATTACCTGTGGCACATCGCGCTGCCCGTGCTCGCCCTCGTCGTGGGCGGCTTCGCCAGCCTGGCCATGCTGACGAAGAACTCGTTTCTGGACGAGATCAACAAGCAGTACGTGGCCACCGCGCGGGCCAAAGGGCTCTCGCGGCGGCGCGTGCTCTACGGCCACGTGTTTCGCAACGCCATGCTGATCGTGATCGCCGGCTTCCCCGGCGCGTTCATCGGCATCCTCTTCGCCGGCGAGCTGCTGATCGAGGTGATCTTCTCGCTCAACGGCCTGGGCCTGCTGGGCTTCGAGGCCGCGGTCAACCGGGACTACCCGGTGATGTTCGGCACGCTCTACGTCTACACGCTCATCGGGCTCGTGCTGAACATCGTGACGGACCTCACCTACATGGCCGTCGATCCGCGCATCGACTTCGAGCGGCGGGACGCGTGAGTCTCTCGCCCCTGACGCGCCGCCGGCTGGCCAGCTTCCGCGCCAGCGGCCGTGGCTACTGGTCGCTCTGGATCTTCCTCGCGCTGTTCGTGCTCTCGCTCGGCGCCGACCTCCTCGCCAACGACCGGCCGCTGCTCGTGCGTCACGCCGGCCGCCTCTACGTCCCGGTGCTGCGCGCCTATCCCGAGACGGCGTTCGGGGGCCGGCTGCCGACGGAGGCGGCGTACCGCGACCCGTACGTGCGGCGGCTCATCGAGGCGCGCGGCTTCATCCTGTGGCCGCCGGTACCCTACCGGCACGACACGATCGACTGGGAGCTGCCGGGAACCGCGCCGGCCGCGCCCTCGACGCGGCACTGGCTCGGCACCGACGACCAGGGGCGCGATCTGCTCGCGCGACTCGTCTACGGCTTCCGCATCTCCGTCCTCTTCGGCCTGGTGCTGACGCTGACGAGCTCGCTGGTCGGCGTGGCGGCGGGCGCGGTGCAGGGCTACTTCGGCGGCTGGACCGATCTATTCTTCCAGCGCTTCATCGAGGTCTGGTCGGGGCTGCCCGTCCTCTATCTGCTGATCATCCTCGCCAGCATCGTGCAGCCGAGCTTCTGGTGGCTGCTCGGCCTCATGCTGCTCTTCTCGTGGATGTCGCTGGTGGGCGTCGTGCGCGCCGAGTTCCTGCGCGCCCGCAACCTCGACTACGTGCGCGCCGCGCGCGCCCTCGGCGTCCGCAACACGGTCATCATGGCCCGCCACCTGTTGCCCAACGCCATGGTCGCGACCCTGACCTTCCTGCCCTTCATCCTCAACGGCGCCATCACCACGCTGACGTCGCTCGACTTCCTCGGCTTCGGCCTGCCGCCCGGCTCCGCCTCGCTGGGCGAGATCCTCGCCCAGGGCAAGGCGAATCTCCAGGCGCCCTGGCTCGGCCTCACCGGCTTCGTCGTGCTCGCCGTCATGCTCTCGCTCCTCATCTTCATCGGCGAGGCGGTGCGCGACGCCTTCGATCCCCGGAAGGTGCGGTGACGCCGCTGCTCGCCGTGCGCGACCTCTCGGTCTCGTTCGCCGTGCAGGGCGGCGAGACCGAGGCGGTCCGGCACGTCTCCTTCGACATCGAGCGCGGGGAGTCGATGGCGCTGGTGGGCGAGAGCGGCTCCGGCAAATCGGTCACGGCGCTGTCGATCATGCAGCTGCTGCCCTATCCGACGGCGCGGCATCCGAGCGGAAGCATCCGCTTTTCGGGCGAGGAGCTCGTGGGCGCTCCCGAGGCCATGATGCAGCGGGTGCGCGGTGACCGCATCGCCATGGTCTTCCAGGAGCCGATGACGTCGCTGAACCCTCTGCACACCATCGACAAACAGGTGAACGAGGTCCTGCGCGTGCACAAGCGGCTGTCCCGGTCGGCCGCGCGCGCGCGGACGCTGGAGCTCCTGCGGCTGGTGGGGCTGCCCGAGGCCGAGCGGCGGCTGGACGCCTATCCGCATCAGCTCTCGGGCGGCCAGCGCCAGCGCGTGATGATCGCGATGGCGCTGGCCAACGAGCCCGACCTGCTCATCGCCGACGAGCCCACCACCGCGCTCGACGTCACCATCCAGGCCCAGATCCTCACCCTGCTCGGCGCGCTGCAGGCGAAGTTCGGCATGGCGCTGCTGCTCATCACCCACGACCTCGGGATCGTCCGCAAGATGACCGAGCGCGTGTGCGTGATGAGCGCGGGCGAGATCGTCGAGGCGGGCGCCGCCCGTACGATCTTCGAGTCGCCCCGTCACCCCTACACGCGGCGCCTGCTCGCCGCCGAGCCGCGCCCGATGGCGCGCGCCCCGCGCGCGGACGCCCCGGTCGTGATGGAGGCGCAGGACGTTCGCGTGTGGTTTCCGATCCGCCGCGGGCTGCTGCGGCGCACGGTCGCCCACGTCAAGGCGGTCGACGGCGTGAGTCTCGCCGTGCGCGAGGGCCAGACGGTCGGCGTGGTGGGAGAGAGCGGCTCGGGCAAGACGACGCTGGGCCTCGCCCTGCTCCGCCTGCAGTCGTGCCAGGGCCGGGTCCGCTTCGGCGGGCTCGAGCTGCACGGCGTGCCCGGCAAGAGGCTGCGGCCGCTGCGCCGCGAGATGCAGGTCGTCTTCCAGGATCCGTTCGGCGCCCTGTCGCCGCGCATGTCCGTCGCGCAGATCGTCGGCGAAGGCCTCGGCGTCCACGGCATCGGCGCCACGTCGGCCGCGCGTCACGGTCTCATCGACGAGGCGCTGCGCGAGGTCGGAATGGATCCCGCGCTCCGCGATCGCTACCCACACGAATTCTCCGGGGGCCAGCGCCAGCGCATCGCCATCGCCCGCGCCATGGTCCTCAAGCCGCGCTTCCTCGTCCTCGACGAGCCGACCTCCGCGCTCGACATGTCGGTGCAGGCGCAGGTCGTCGACCTGCTGCGCGAGCTGCAGGCGCGCCACCGGCTGGCCTACCTCTTCATCAGTCACGACCTGAAGGTCATCCGCGCCGTCAGCGACGAGATCCTCGTCATGCGTGACGGCCGCGTGGTCGAGCAGGGGCCGACCGGGCAGATCTTCGAGCAGCCGCAGCAGGCTTACACGCGGGCCCTGATGGCGGCGGCGCTCGACCTCGAGCCGCTCGAGGAGGGCGAGGTCCGGACCTAGCCGAGCAGGTCGCGAACCGTGAGAGGCAGATCGACGAACGCGCCGGGCGAGAACGTCTCGCCGGTGCGAGGGATATGCACGTCGCGATACCCGGCGCCGCGATGGATCTCGAGCCGGCCGGCATCGAGATCGACCAGCCACGCCTCCGTCACGCCCGATCGCGCGTACAGCGGGAATTTCGTCCGGCGGTCGTAGGGGAGCGAGCTGTCCGCGACCTCGATCAGCAGTTGCACATCCGGCGGCTCCGGCAGGCGGGCGACATAGAAGTCGGGCCGCGGTGCCAGCAGCATGATGTCCGGTTCGGGCTCCGACTCGTGATAGACGAGCAGCAGCGGATTCTGACTCCACACAACTGCTCGGTCGCCGAGGCGGGTCGAGAACAAATGCTGGATCCTCGCCACGGTACCGGCGTGGCGGCTGCCGATCGGCGACATCTCGATGATCTCACCTTCGATGAGCTCGACACGGTCCTGGGGTCCCAGGATCCCGGTCTCGCCCATCCGGTGATACTCATCGAGCGTGAAACGCCGGCGCCTGAGCGCGACCGCCATGCTGTCCTCGCCGTCCGCCATTGCGCCGTACCTCCGGGTGGCCGTCAATGCCGAGAATTGGATACAGCAGCGATTATAGGCTCGATACCGTAGCCTTTCCGACCACGCCCATACGCCGGTTCTTGACTCCGGGCTGCACCTGACGCAGCCTCGGGGCCCTGGAGGTTCCCAGCATGGCGACCACTGAGACGGCGGTGCGCGAGCTGACGTACGGCGAAGCGGTGCGCGAGGCGATCGCCGAGGAGATGCGGCGCGATCCGCGCGTGTTCCTCATCGGCGAGGACGTGGCGGAGGCCGGCCATCCGTTCAAGACGCTGGTCGGGCTGGTGCAGGAGTTCGGCACCGATCGCATCGTGGACACGCCGATCTCGGAGCCCGGCTACGCGGGCATCGGCGTCGGCGCGGCCATGACGGGCATGCGGCCCATCGTCGACGTGATGTTCGGCGACTTCATCACGCTGACCATGGACCAGATGGTCAACCAGGCCGCCAAGGCCCACTACATGTCGGGCGGCAAGATCAAGGTGCCGATCGTGTTCCGCACCACGCTGGGCGCCACGCGCCGCTCCGCCGCGCAGCACTCGCAGTCGCTGCACGCGTGGGTGAGCCACGTGCCGGGGCTGAAGGTGGCCCTGCCGTCGGGCCCGTACGAGGCCAAGGGGTTGATGAAGACGGCCATCCGCGACGACAGCCCGGTCGTCATCTTCGAGGACAAGATGATGTACCGCGTGAAGGGGCCGGTGCCGGCCGAGGACTACACGATTCCGTTCGGCGTGGCCGCCATCAAGCGCGCGGGCACCGACGTCACCATCGTGGCCACCAGCAGCATGGTGACGGTGGCGCTCGGGGCCGCCAGGATGCTCGAGGAGATCGGCATCAGCGCCGAGGTGATCGATCCGCGCACCACCTGGCCGCTCGACAAGCAGGCGCTCATCGATTCCGCCAAGAAGACGTCGCGCGCGATCGTCGTCGACGAGGGCTACGAGCGCTACGGCGTCACCGCCGAGATGGCGTCGGTGATCGCCGAGGGGGCGTTCTATTTCCTGGACGCGCCGGTCAGGCGCATCGGCGCCATGGATGTGCCGGTGCCGTTCTCGCCGGTGCTCGAGGACCTCACGGTGCCGACGGAGCAGTCGGTCTTCGACGCCGCGAAGACCATGTGCCGCAAGAGCTAGCGCGGCGCGGCGGCGGTCGTCACGCGCCCGAACGCGGTCACCAGCGCCGGATCGGTCGCGAGGTCGCGGATGCTGCGGGCCAGCGCCGCGTCCATCACCTCGCGGGCCGCGTCGTCGGAGACCGTGTCGACTTGCCGTCGCCTGACTCCGACGTAGCGGCGGGTGAGGATCCCGTCGCCGGTGCGCCCATCGAGCACGGCCACCGCGATCACGACCTTGCCGACATACTGCGTGGTCGTGTAGCCACGGACCACGTCGAGCCAGAACTCTTCGACGTCAGCCGCCAGGATGACATCGCTGCGCTCGGCGACGACCGCGTGGCCGTTCTTGCCGATTTCCACCGCGAGCGCCTCGTGCACGATGTCGGCCACGGGACGCGACGTGACGAGGTCTCCGCCCTTGTCGGGCTTCGACCCGATACGGGTGGTGTCGACGCGGCCGTCGGTGACCGGCTTGATCTCGACGCGCCGGCGCTCGACGGAGGCGAGCATTGCGCGATTCGCGCCGGCCTCGGGATAGCGCACGTCGAGGCCTGAGGGACGCGCGCACCCGGAGCTCACGAGCGCCGCGAGCGACAGGAGCACGACGAGCGCGCCGGCGCGTCGCCGGCTCATCGGCCGGCGCTCCGCGCGTACAGCAGCTCGTTGGCCAGCCGCTGACCCGCTCGGGTGAGAACGTCGAGCATGTGGTGCCGCGTGAACTCCGGGTCCTTCTTGAACGATGTCAGGGGGAGCCGCTCGGGATCGGTGACGTCCTCGCTGTTCTTCCACACGACGACCCCGGTGCCGCGGCTCACCATCTCCGCGCGCACGTCCGCGAAGCCCGAGAGGAGATCGGGATCTCCTTCGCGGACGCGCACGATGCCCCACGTCGGCACCGTGAGGCGCACGATCGCATCGAGGCGCCGGCGCTCCTCGCCCACGGGCTCGCGCTCGAGCATCTGAATCTCCTGGAACTGCTCGCTCGCGGCGAGCGTTTGCGCGAACGCGATACTGACGGCCGCCGTGGGGGAGATGCCGGCGACGTCGCGGCCGGCGGCGGCCGCGCGATCGGACTCGACCAGCCAGTTGATCCCGCGATGCGCCAGCATGGCGAACGGCTGGAGCAGCGACTTGAAGGGCGTCCAGCCGAGCACCTCGTCGAACGTCTTCCCCGGCTCCGCGCGGTGCTCGAGGACCGTGAACCGACTGTCGCCGGTGACGACCACGGCGACCCGGCGGACGTTGTCGAACGGTCGAGCCGCGGGGCGGGAAGGCGGAGCCGACGAGGCGCACCCCCAGAGCGAGCCGAGTACGAGAACCAGCAGCGCTATCCTCATGAGCCGCATACTATACTCTCCTCGCCATGGCCCAGAGTAGCCGGATCGACGTCGACCTCTACAGCGACACCGTCACGCGGCCCACCCCCGACATGCGCCGCTTCATGAGCGAGGCCGAGGTGGGCGACGAGCAGAAGCTGGAGGACCCGACCGTCAACCTGCTCTGCGAGATGGTGGCCGAGCTGCTCGGCAAGGACGCCGCGGTGTTCCTGCCGTCCGGCACCATGTGCAACGAGATCGCGCTGCGCGTGCACGCGCGGCCCGGCGAGGAGGTCATCGCGCACGCCACCGCGCACCCGATCCACTTCGAGACGGGCGGGCCCGGCGCGCTGGCCGGCGTCAACATGCGCTCGATCGACGGGCCGCGCGGCCAGTACGACGCGGCGGCGGTGGAGGCCGCGGTGCGGCCTCCGTATCGCCACTTTCCGCGGAGCCGGCTCGTGTGGGTGGAGCAGACGAGCAATCTCGGCGGCGGCTCGGTATGGCCGCTCGCGCGCATCAACGAGGTGACGGCGGTGGCGCGCCGGCACGGGCTTTCGACGCATCTCGACGGGGCGCGGCTCATGAACGCCGTCGTCGCCAGCGGTGTGTCCGCCCGCGACTACGCGGCGCCGTTCGACTCGGCGTGGATCGATTTCACCAAGGGCCTCGGCGCGCCCGTCGGCGCGGCCATGGCCGGCTCGCGCGCATTCATCGACGAGGCGTGGCGCTGCAAGCAGCAGATGGGCGGTGCCATGCGCCAGGCCGGCATCATCGCCGCCGGTGGCGTCTACGCGCTCCGGCATCACGTCAAGCGTCTGGCCGACGATCACGCCAACGCGCGCCGGCTGGCCGACGGGCTCGGGCGGCTGCCCGGCGTTCGCCTCGATCCCGCGAGCGTCGAGACCAACATCGTGTTCTTCGAGACGACCGCGAACGCGGCGGAGGCCGTGGAGCACCTGCTCGCCCACGGCGTGCGCATGGGCGCGCTCGGGCCGCACACGATCCGGGCGGTCACCCATCTGGACGTCGACGCCGCGGGGATCGAGCGGGCGCTGGCCGTGGCCCGCGAGGTCTTCACGGGCCTGCCGGGTTGAGGCGCTGATGCCGACCAACGTCATCATGCCCGCGCTGGAGCTGGCGCAGGAGACAGGCAAGGTCCTGCGCT
>QHSB01000720.1 GCA_003220335.1 Candidatus Rokuibacteriota bacterium | reverse complement strand
TCACCTGGCGGTCACCTCGATCGTCGGCGAACAGTCGGCCAGGTGCACCGCGTCGGCCATCGCGACGAGCACTTCGCGCGGTCCCTCGAAGCGCTCCCTCGCGTGCGCGGTGCGGACGTTGTCGACAAGCATCAGGTCGCCGGCCTGCCACCGCTCCCGTACGGTGTTGGCCTCGTAGGCCTCGTTGATCAACTGCACGACGTCCGCGCCGATCGGGTCGCCGTTGCCGAAGCGGGTATTGAACGGCAGCCCGTCCTCGCCGTAGATATCCACGAGGTACTCGCGCACCTCCGGGTCTATCGTCCACTCGTTGAGGAATGCGATCTGGTTGAACCAGCACCGCTGGCCGGTGAGCGGGTGATGCACGACGGCGCTGCGGCGCTGCCAGGTGCGCAGGGCACCGTCGGGTTGCCACTCGAACTTGATCGCGTTGGCACGGCAGTAATTCTCGACGGCGCGACGGTCGTCGGTGCCGAATGCGTCGGCGACCGACGCCCCGATGTCGTTGTAGTTGCGGATGAGCAGCCAGCCCACCTTCTCAAAGCGCTTGATCAACTCGGTGGGCAGCGCGTGAAGTACGGTCGGCGCGTCGGCCACCGGGGTCGCGCCCCCGTCAGTGGGCGCGATGAGGCACGCGAACAGCATGAGGCAGGGGAACTCGAGGACGTAGCTGAGTTCGTGGTGCATGCACATTGGCTGGTTGGGCGGCCACTTCGATGAGGAGTACACCCCGTGCGAGTAGCTCCGTCGGGGCGCGAACGCCTCCGTCTCGGTCATCAGGCTGGCCAGCCGCCGAAAGACGGCCTCGGTCTCGGCCACGTCGCGGAGCCCGAGACCGCGAACGAGGAGCGAACCGTGCTCGGCGACGGCGGCGCGCAGCGCGTCGCGGTGCTCGGCGGCCCAGCGCGGCGCGTCGCCGGTCGCCTCGATCCGCAGCATCGGCGGCTTTCCGGGTCGCAGGGCCACGTCGAGCAGTGAAGTCGGGGATGAGGACGACATCTCGATTTCCTTTCAGTCGCTGCTGCTCACGATGACGCCAAGGTCACTGGAGCAGCTCGGAGCCGCTGCTCGGACCTGCCGTCGATCAGCGTGGCCAGATCAGCGAGAATCGGGTGACCGGCGAGGTCCTTCAACGACACCGCACGTTCCAGGCTGATGACCAGCTTCACCGCCGACAGCGACGTGCCGCCCAGGTCGAAGAAGTGAGCCCGCCGGCCGATCTGGTCCTTCGGGATGCCGAGCACGTCCGCCCATGCGGCCGCCAGCCGGTGCTCTGTCGCCGTACTCGGCCCGTCGTGGTCCTGCTCGGCGACGTCGACGTCTCTGGCGAGGGCCGTTAAAGCCTTCCTGTCGATCTTGCCGTTATCCGTCAACGCCAGACTGTTCCGCCAGTGGAAGGCCGACGGGACCATGTACTCGGGCAGCGACTCACCCAGCCGGTCCCGCAGGACGTTGGCGTCGAGTGGCCGTTGGCCGGAGTAGAACGCCACGAGGTGCTTGCTGTGGTCGGCCCGTTCGGTGACCACGACTGCGCCGTCGCGGACACCCGGCACCCGCAACAGTGTGTTCTCGATCTCGCCGATCTCTATCCGGAAGCCACTGATCTTGACCTGGGTATCCCGGCGGCCGAGGAACTCCAGCTTGCCCTCGGGCAGCCAGCGGCCATAGTCGCCGCTCCGGTACAGCCGCTGGCCCTCGCGGTGCGGAT
>QHSB01000719.1 GCA_003220335.1 Candidatus Rokuibacteriota bacterium | reverse complement strand
AGCGCGATGTAAGGATAGATGCTCGACTTGATCCCGAACGAGCCGCCGATGTCGGGCGGCACGATGAAGCGCAGCTTGTTCTCGGCCAGCCCCAGCACGCGCGCGGTGAGCGGATGCATGATGAACGGGCCCATGAAGTTGGACCAGACGGTGCAGACGCCGTCGAGCTCCCAGCGCGCGATGATGCCGTACGTCTCGATGGGCGTGGAGCCGTACTTCGGAAAGCGGAAGCGCTCGCGCAGCACGACCTCCGCCTCGCGGAACGCGCGCTCGGGATCACCGTAGACGAGGCGGCGGTGGCCGGCGAGGTTCGTGCCGACCTTGTCGTGCAGGACGGGCGCGTCGGGTTCGAGCGCCTTCTCGGGATCGATCACGGCGGGCAGCGGCTCGTACTCCACCTCCACCAGCTCCGCCGCGTCCTCGGCGAGATAGCGGTCGCGCGCGACGACGACGGCCACGGGCTCGCCGACGAAGCGGGCCTTGTCGGTGGCCGCGCAGTAATAGTGGACGGGCGTGGTCACGCCGACCGCGAAGGGCCGGGTCTCCTTCGCCACGTGCTCGCCGGTGATCACGGCGACCACGCCCTCGGCGGCGCGCGCCCGGGTGACGTCGTACCCGACGATGCGCGCGTGCGCGTACCGCGAGCGCACGATCGCCGCGTGATGGATGTTGCCGACGGGCGGATGATCGTCGATGAACGTTCCGCGTCCCGTGAGAAGACGGAAATCCTCGACGCGCCTGACGGGTTTGCCGATCCAGCCATCGCTCATGGGAGGCGTGGCACTCTAGTCAGGCAGGAATTGTCCTGTCAAGCGAGACTCGCCGCGCCTTGACATCGTCGGGGCGCGGCCGGATGCTCCGCGCCTCAACGCTCTCGCAAGGAGGCCCCCATGGGAGTCCGGATACTGCCGCTCCTGCTCGTGCTGCTGCTGCTCGTCGGGCCGCTCGCCGCCGGCATCGCGTCCTCGGAGACGAAGGTCGGCTCCAACGTCGACGTTCGCACGATCGTTGCCCTGAAGATCGCGGATGGCGAGGCGCAAAAACTTCTGCCGCCGGGCTGGACGGTGAATCCGGTCGCCTCCGGGCCGAACCAGGGCGCCAACTTGACGATGACGTTCCTCGATCAGCTCCTCAACCAGGATCCCGAGGGCAAGCCCGCGGGCAGCGCGCGCACGCTCGCCTTCGGTGTGCCGGCCAAGAACGCGGCGACGGGCGCCGCCGGCAACAACGTCGTCCGGATCCTCACCGCGAACACGGCGGGCATCCCCGGCCCTTACAAGGTCGGCGCGCCGGCGGCATTCCGGCTCGAGCAGTCGATCAAGGCGACCGACATGGAGCCGGCTGCCGTGTCCGAGCGCTGGGAGGTGCGCGCCCAGTCCGGTGGGACGGTGACGCTGGCGCTCGACTACACGCGGGCGCTGCCGGCGCGGGCCAAGACCGAGGCGAAGATCTACGGCGGCCCCGATCCGAACTTCTTCCGCATCTATCGCGTCGACGCGGGCAACGACGTCCTGCGCAGCGTGCCGAGCTCCGTCGACCGGGTCAAGAAGGTTCAGCTGCGCGTGACGATTCCCGACCTCAAGAAGGCGTTCGACGGCAGCGAGCAGATCGTGAGCGTGACCGCAATCCCGTGGTATGTCCGCGAGGTCGCGCTGCCGTAAGCGCATGACCGAGGAGCGCCCCGGGTTCCCCCGGGGCGTGACGAGCGTTGGGGGTGTGGGGGGCCATTTCGGGGCCCCCCACGTCAATGGATCACGCGCGCTCGAATCAGTGGCCGGCGCCGCTCACCGCGGCGCCGGTAATCGTCGCCAGGCGCTTGGCCAGCGGTGTGTTGCGGCTCCGGGCCACGCGCACCTCGCCGTCGATGACCACGGCGGAGATGCCGGGGATGTCGCCGCGCGCGATCGCGGTCAGCGCGTCGGGCGCGAGCGACGCCGCCGGCGCGTCGCACACGACGAGGTCCGCCGGCTGACCGACCCCGAGCGTGGCCGCGCCG
>QHSB01000718.1 GCA_003220335.1 Candidatus Rokuibacteriota bacterium | reverse complement strand
CGTCAATGGCGCCCGGGTATCCGACGTGACCGAGGAGCGAGCATCCGGCTGTTCTGCGTACTGGTCTTTAGATGGGGCGAGGACGGGCGCCGTTACGGCCGAGTTGGAATTTCGGCATTTTTTGCAAGGCCGGTCCAGCATCGAACCGGACGACTACGGGTTCGGGCTCCCGCGAGTGGCCGGAAAGTATTTGCGGTAGATCGCCCGGAACGCCTCGGTCTGCTTGAATGCCGCAAGGCTTCGGAGAAGGCCTGGACGAAGGCGGGCGCGACGCGCTCCTTACTGAAGATGACGTACAGGTCGTCTTCCTTGAGGCTGCGGGACGGCAGCGGCTCGATCTTGCCTTCGAGGCTCAGCGTTCTGATCAGCCGCATCCCGTTGAATGGTGGCCGTGCAGGACGCCGGCATCGGCATCGATCCGAACACGGTGGATCAGCTCTTCAGCGCCTTCTTCACCACGAAGCCCGGCGGCATTGGGTATGGGGCTCTCGATCAGCCGGTCGATCATCGAAGCGCATGGCGGACGGTTCTGGGCGACCGCGAACGCGGGTCACGGCGCCACCTTCCACTTCGTGCTGCCTCGGATGCGATGACGAGCGCTATCCTTCTTTCGGAGGGTTCGAACCGCTGCCGGCGGGGGTGATGCCGAGCCGCGACGCGAAGCGCACGAGGTCGGCGACAGAGCCGGCCTGCATCTTCGTCATCACATGCGCGCGCTGCTCTTTGACGGTGGCCTCGCTGGTGCCCAGCTCGGCGGCGATCTGCTTGTTGAGAAGACCGGCGACGATGCGCGCCAGCACGTCTCGCTCACGGGGCGTGAGGGACGCGTAGCGACCACGCAGCTCGGTGCGCTCGCGGCGCTCCGCGCGTATCGTGCGATCGCGCTCGATCGCGTTTCGTATGGCGTCGAGCAGATCCTGCTCGCGGAACGGCTTCGTCAGAAACTCCACGGCGCCGGCTTTCATGGCCCGGACGGACATGGGGATGTCGCCGTGGCCGGTGAGGAAGATGATCGGCAGCGCCGCGTCCGTATCGGCAAGCTCGCGCTGGAGGTCCAGCCCGCTCAGCCCCGGCAGGCGCACGTCGAGCACGAGACAGCCCGGCGCGTCGGGGCGACGGGCACGCAGGAATGCCTGAGCGCTGGGGAAGACCTCGACGCCGAACCCGACGGAGCTGATGAGCCTCCGGAGGCTCTCGCGCACGGACGAGTCGTCGTCGACGACGAACACGACGGGCGCGGCCGTCGTCATGGCATCCCGGGCAGGGCGAAGTGAAAGGTGGCGCCGTGCGTCGCATTCCGTGTCGCCCAGAGCCGTCCTCCGTGCCCTTCGACGATCGAGCGACTGATCGACAGCCCCATGCCCATGCCGCCGGGCTTTGTGGTGAAGAAGGCGCTGAAGAGCTCGTTCACGCTGTTCGGATCGATCCCGACCCCCGCATCCTCCACGGCCACCAGCACCTGGTCACCCTCGTGCAGCCCGGAGCGAATCACCAGCTCGCGTGGCCGGTCGGCCACGGATGCCATGGCCTCGATCCCGTTCATCACGAGGTTGATGAGCACCTGCTGCAGCTGGACGCGATCACCGAGCACAGGCCGTAAGGCCGGCGCCAGGTCCAGCCGCAACGACACGTCATGGCTGCGCACCTCGGTGCGCACCAGCGGCAGCATATCGCGGATGACGTCGTTGATCTCCACCCGTGCTCGCTGGGGATCGGTCTTCGTCGCGAGCTGGCGGATCCGCTGGATCACGTCGCCCGCCCGATGGCCGTCGCTCACGACGGCGGCCAGCGCGTCGCGGACCATGTCGAGGTCCGGATCCGTCGCCCTCAACCAGTTGAGCGAGGCGTTGGCGTCGGCCACGATGGCCGCCAGCGGCTGGTTGATCTCATGGGCGATCGACGCGGCCAGCTCCCCCAGGGTGGTGACGCGAGTGACGTGCGCGAGTTCCGCCTGCGCCTGGTCCAGGGCTTCGGCGGCCAGCATGTGCTGCGTGAGGTCGCGGCTGATCACGAGCACGGCTTCGACGTGCTTGCCGTCCGGCCGCAGCGGCGAATAGGTCGCCGACAGACATTGGCGGCCGGCCGGGGTGGGAAACCAGCCGACGAAGCTCACCTCTTCTCCCGCGAAGCATCGATCGAAATTCGGCCGGTACGTCTCC
>QHSB01000149.1 GCA_003220335.1 Candidatus Rokuibacteriota bacterium | reverse complement strand
CCGACATGGCCGAGGTCGTCCAGGTCGAGCTGCGCCAGGGCCAGAAGTTCTTCCGCGGCGCCTCGGCGCACGAGATCTCCGCCTACTTCGACCTCATCGGCTCGGTGCTCCAGGAGGGCGTGGAGGCCGGCGTGTTCCGCCGCGACCTGCCCGTGAAGGTCGCCACCAAGATGCTCTTCGGCGCCATGGACCAGGTCACGACGTCCTGGGTGCTCGGCAAGCGCGGTTACCGCCTGGCGGACGCCGCCGAGCCCGTGGCCAACATCTTTCTCAAAGGAGTCACCCGCGATGGGATTTGAGACGCTCATCCTGGCGCGCGAGGAGTCGTTCGCGATCGTCACGCTGAACCGCCCACCCGCCAACGCCATCAGCGAGCCGCTGATCCGCGAGCTGAACGACGCGCTGAACGCGGTGCGCGAGGACGACAGCGTGCGCTCGGTCGTCATCACCGGCGCCGGCGACAAGATCTTCTGCGGCGGCGCCGACCTCGGCTCGGCGTTCTCCGGCGGCGACGTCGAGGCCTTCATCCGCTTCGGCAACAGCGTGATGCGCAAGATCGAGCGCTTCCCCAAGCCGGTCATCGCGGCCATCAACGGCCACGCGATGGGCGGCGGCATGGAGATCGCCATGGCCTGCCACTTCCGGCTCATGAAGGAGACGGCGCGGATGGGTCAGACGGAATCCAACCTCGGCATCATCCCGGGCTACGGCGGCAGCCAGCGCCTGCCGCGACTCATCGGCCGGACGAAGGCACTGGAGTTCCTGATCCTCGGTACCCAGATCCCCGCGGCGGAGTGCCTGCAGCTGCGGCTCGTCAACCGGCTCTGCAAGGAGGGCGAGACGCTGAACGACGCCAAGGCGCTCGCGCGCCAGCTCGGCAAGCGCGCCCCGCTCGCCACGGCCGCCCTCATCAAGGCGGTGGACGAGGGCCTCGAAGTGCCGATGGCGAAGTCGATCGACGTCGAGCTGGAGGCGTTCATGCCGACGCTGAAGAGCGAGGACGCCGCCGAGGGCATCCAGGCGTTCTTCGGCAAGCGCGAGCCGCAGTTCAAGGGGAAGTAGTGGACCTCGGCATCCGCGGCAAGACGGCGCTGGTCACGGGCGGCGCCCGGAGCCTCGGCAAGGCCGACTGCCTGGCCCTGGCCGCCGAGGGTTGCAAGGTGGCCGTGCTCGACCTCGATCCCGAGGGCGCCGACCTCGTGGCGAAGCAGATCCTCGCCGACGGCGGCGCCGCCCGCGGCTACGGCTGTGACATTCGCGACACGGGGCAGGTAACCGAGGCGGCGGCCGCCATCGAGCGCGACCTCGGCCCCATCGACATCTGCGTCAACAATGCGGGCCTCATCTACACGGTCGGCCAGCTCAAGGACATGCGCGACGAGGACTGGGAGCTGAACCTCTCCGTGAACGTGACGGGCACCTTCAAGGTGACGCGCGCGGTGTTTCCGGGGATGCGCGAGCGGCGCTGGGGCCGTATCGTGTGCATGGCCTCGATCGCCGGCCTCATGGGCGGCTTCGGGCAGACCGCCTATTCGACGTCCAAGATCGGGGTGATCGGCTTCGCGAAGTCGGTGGCGCTGGAGGGCGCGCGCCACAACGTGACGTGCAACGCGATCGCGCCGGGCATCATCGCGCCCAACGCCTCGCTGTCGCCGCTCTACGAGCGGATGGTCAAACGCGTGGCGATGCAGAAGGAGGGCGAGCCCGAGGATGTGGCCGCCGCGGTGACGTTCCTGTGCTCCGAGCGCGCGCGCTACATCACCGGCGCCGTCCTCCCGGTGACGGGAGGCATGGACTTATTCACATTCTAGTTCAGCGGGCGCGCAATTCGCCCGACCGTCGGGTCCCGGCGCCCGGCGTTCACGGAGTGATTCGCCGACCGTCGAGCGCCGGCGCCCGGCGTTCACGGAGCGCAGTGATTCGCCGACCGTCGAGCGCCGGAGCCCTGCGAAGGCGCTCCGACGGCAAATAACAAGGAGGACAGCATGCCGACAGTCCCGGAGACGTTTCAGGCGATGGGCGGCCGCTTTCGGCCCGACAAGGCGTCCGGCACGAACGCCACCATCCAGTACGACGTGAGCGGCGAGGGCGGAGGCACGTGGAACGCCGTCATCAAGGACGGCGCCTGCACGGTGAGCCCGGGTCCGGCGACCAATCCGAACCTGACGCTGCAGATCGCCGCCCAGGACTGGCTCGACATGCTCTCGGGCAAGCAGTCGGGACAGATGCTGTTCATGTCCGGCAAGCTGAAGGTCAAGGGAGACATGGGCCTGGCCATGAAGCTGGGCTCGATGTTCTCGATGTGAGCGCCGTCGTCGCGGCAGTCGATCCGCCGGCCGTCGTGGCGGCCGGCCGCGTCCGTTACGACGCCCTCGTGGCCGCATTGTGCGCGGTCTTCCAGGGGGGCGTCTACCTGGACGTGTGGGCGCACGTGCATCAGCCCGACCTCGAGACGTTCTTCACGCCGTGGCACGCCGTGCTCTACTCCGGCTTCTTCGCCGTGGCCGCCGCGACGGCGGCGCCGCTGCTCCGGCGTCGTACGCCCGGCATTCCGTGGTCGCGCGCACTCCCCGACGGCTACGACCTCAGCCTGATCGGGGTGCTCGTCTTTCTCCTCGGCGGCGTGCTCGACATGCTGTGGCACACGATCTTCGGCATCGAGGTCGACGTCGAGACGTTGCTCTCGCCCAGCCATATCGTCCTCGGCGTCGGCGCCGCGCTGATCTTCACCGGGCCGCTGCGCGCGGCATGGCGACGCCACGACGCCGTGGTGGCGCCCTGGCCGGCGGTCCTCTCGCTGGGCTTCCTGCTCTCGGTGTTCTCGTTCTTCACCCAGTACGCGCATCATTTCACCCGCCCGTGGGCGGCCGTGGGCAACCAGCCGACGGCCAGGGTGTTTCCCACCGTGGCGCCCGACCCCTTGTTCCGCAACATGGAGATCCAGAGCGCATACATGGCGCATGGGCTCGGCGTCGTGGCGATCCTCATGCAGGCGATCTTCATCAGCGCGATCGTGCTGCTCGCGCTCCGCCGCTGGGGGCCGCGGCTGCCCGCGGGCGCCTTCGGCGTCGTGTTCGGCATGAACGCGCTGATGGTGGGCGGAGCGCGTGATCAGTGGCGGCTGATCCCGGGCGCCATCGCGGCCGGCCTCGTCGCCGATCTGCTCGTGCGCCGGCTGGTGCCGTCGCCGGCACGCGGTTCGGCGCTGCGCCTCGTGGCGTTTGCCATACCCGCGGTGTACTTCGCCGTCTATTTCGCCGGCGTCGCGCTGACCCGCGGCGTCTGGTGGTCGCTGCCGCTCTGGTCCGGCGCCATCGTGCTGGCAGGGGCCGTGGGGTGGCTGGCCTCGTGGCTGGTGGTCCCGCCGGCGATACCCACAGAGCCGGACCGGTGACGCAGCGCGAAATACCGATGCCGCTCGGCGTCATCCGGTGTCATACTGAAGTCACAGGTACCTCAACGGAGGCGATCGGATGGCCCTGGAGCGTTTCGCAGACGTGGTCGAGCGTTTCACGCACGGCTACGGCAACGGGCACACACTGGAGCCCCGGGCCGAGACCGTGACGCAGTGGCAGGAGGAGCTGGAGCGCGTCGTCCGGCGCGCGGAGAACCTCCAGCGGATGCTCACGAATCCGCAGGAGCCGAAGGTCGGGCAGACGCCCCGTCAGGAAATCTACAAGAAGAACAAGTCCCGTCTGTACCGTTATCAGTCGAAGCGCACTCACCGCACGCCGTTGCTCTTCGTGCCGAACCTCGGCATCAGCCGGCCGTACATCTTCGACCTCATGCCCGGCGCCTCGTTCGTCGAGCACATGACGCGGGAGGGCTTCGACTTCTACATGCTGGACTGGGGCGTGTTCGGCCCCGAGGATAACGACCTGTCGTTCGAGGACTGCGTGACCAGGATCCTGCCGCGCATGACGCGCAAAGTGCTGGAGTCCTCGGGGGCGGAGTCGCTGTCGGTGCTCGGGTACTGCATGGGCGCGCCGCTCTCGGCCTCGTTCCTCGCCGCCTATCCCGAAACGCCCGTCAAGAACTTCATCAACATGGCCGGCCCCATCGACTTCTCGAAGATCGGCCTCTTCGGCCTCTGGCTCGACGAGAAATATTTCAACGTGGACCGTTTCGTCGAGACGATCGGCGCGGTGCCGGCCGACATGGTCAAAGCCGGGTTCAAGCTGCTGAAGCCCACCATGGACCTCTCCACCAATCTCAACCTCTGGTGGAATCTGTGGAACGACAAGTACGTGGAGGGCTTCAACGCCCTCAACCGCTGGGCCAACGAGTACGTCGCGTTCCCCGGCGAGTTCTTCCGCCAGTGGGTGGGGGACTTCTATCAGCGGAACAAGCTCTTCAGGGGCGAGGCCGTTTTCGGCGGGCGGCCCGCGCGGCTGTCCAGCATCTCGTGTCCGGTGTTCGTCGTGGGCGCGAAGGAAGACTACATCGCGCCGCCCGAGTGCGTGCGCGCGCTCATCGACGCCGTGTCGAGCCGTGACAAGGACTACGTCGAGCTGCCCGGCGGTCACATCTCGCTGATCGCGGGACGCGGCGCGTCGCTGCACTGCTGGCCGAAAGTCTCGAGCTGGCTGGCACCGCGCTCGTAGGAGGAGACGATGGCTGACGCCTCGACGGTCAATCCGCTGCTGGACCTGTGGCGCAAGCAGTTCGAGGAGTCGGCCGCGGCCTGGACACGCATGGTGGGGCAGGCGCCGCCGCCGCCCACGGATCCGACGGCATTCTGGCGTCCGGTGCTGAACCAGGGACTCGAGCAGTGGGCGCGCCTCTTCGCGCAGACGCCGATGACGCCCGACCTCGCCACCCAGTGGAAGCAGTTCATGGACCAGTGGATCGAGGCGTGGTCGAAGGCGCTCGGGCAGGCGATGAACACCGACGCCTACGCGCAGATGATGGGAAAGTACCTCGACCAGTGGCTGGTCGCGAGCGCGCCGATGAAGAAGGCCGCCGAGCAGCAGATCGACCAGGCGCTGCAGACGCTCAACATGGCCTCGCGGAGCCAGCTCACCGCGGTGGCGAAGCAAATCATCGAGCTGGAGGAGCGGCTGGAGCGCATGGAAGACACGCTGGGGGCGATCCTCCAGCGCCTCGACCACAAGGAGCCGAAATGATCGGCAAGACGATTGCGGACCTCACGCCGGGCGATCACGCCGAGTTGACGCGCGTCGTCGAGGACGGCGACATCGCGGCCTTCGTGGACGCCGTCGGGGATTACAACCCCGTGCACAGTGACCCCGCGTACGCCGCCACCACGCCCTTCAAGGCGCCCATCGCCCCCGGGATCTTCACCGCGGGGTTGATCTCCGCCGTCATCGGCACGCAATTGCCGGGACCCGGCGCGATCTATCTCTCGCAGTCGCTCAAGTTCGTGAAGCCGGTGAAGAGCGGCGACCGCATCACGGCGCGCGTCGAGGTCATCGAGGTCATCGGCGATCGCAACCGCATTCGCCTGCAGACCGTCTGCGTCAACCAGAACGGCGAAGAGGTGCTCTCGGGCGAGGCGTGGGTGATGCCGTCCAAGACGCGCGTGGTCTACGAACCGGGACCGCGCAGCACCGCCGCGGGCCTGGCCAGCCTCGCCCTGCAGCCATGGGCGATCGCGGCCCAGGCCGCCTCGATCTGGCACGCGTGGTCGCTCGCCGTGCTCTCGCACTCGAGGCCGCGCCGGGCCTGACCCCGGCCACACCGTAGAGGAGGGGGCGTGGGCGCCGCCGCGCGTGCCGCCGCCGCCGTGTTCACCATCATGGGGCTGGTGCTGCCCGGCCCACCTTCTTCGTCCACTTCAACGCCGCGGCCGCCGTCGTCGGCCCGACGGCGCGGGCGGCGCTCACGGTGACGACCGGACTCTCGTAGGGCTTCAGCCTGCGCGGCCGCCGACCGCGCGCCGTCGCGCCGCGCGCGCTACATCAGCAGGCCGCCGTTGATCGAGAGCTCGGCGCCGGTGATGTAGTCGCCGTCGGCGGAGCAGATGTAGACGACGGAGCGCGCGACCTCCTCGACCCGGCCGAACCGCTTGAGCGGGATCTGGTCGAGGAGCTTCTGCCGCACTTTCTCGGGAATGCCCTCGATCATCTCCGTCTCGATGAAGCCCGGCGCGACCGCGTTGACGGTGACGCCCTTGCCGGCGAGCTCCTTGGCCAGCGACTTCGTGAAGGCGGCCACGCCCGCCTTGGAGGCGGCGTAGTTGGCCTGGCCGAAGTTGCCGATCTGGCCGATGACGGAGGTGATGTTCACCACACGGCCGTAGTTCTGCTTGAGCATGCCGTCGATGAAGACCTTCGTGCAGTTGAAGACCCCGTCGAGGTTGATGCCGAGCACCTTGCGCCACGAGGCGTGGTCCATCTTCACGAAGCTCTTGTCGGAGTTGATGCCGGCGTTGTTGACGAGAATGTCGAGGTGGCCGAACTCGCGCAGCACCTCCTGCGCCATGCGGAAGGTGTCGGGATAGTCGCCGACATCGGCCTGGGCGAGGATCGCGTGGCGCCCCATCTTCTTGATGTTCTCGACCACGTCGCGGGCCGGGCCCTCGCTCGACACATAGTTGACGGCGACGTCGGCGCCCTCCTCGCCGAGCGCCAGCGCGATGGCGCGTCCGATGCCACGAGAGCCTCCGGTGACGAGCGCGGTCCGACTCTTGAGCCTCATCGTTGTGCAGCCTCCTCCGAGCAAAAATGCGGATCGTCAGTCTAGCACCGTCGGTTCTTGTGAGCATTGACGCGCGGTGTTAAAATCGCGCAACACATGGCGTACGTCATCAAGCGGTACTCGAATCGTAAGCTCTACGACACTCAGGAGAGCCGCTACGTGACCCTCGAGGAGATCGAAGAGATGATCCGCGCGGGACGGGAGATCTCCGTGGTGGACGCGGCGAGCGGCGAGGACCTGACCTCGGTGACGCTCACGCAGATCATCCTCGAGAACGAGCGCACCCACCGCGCGAACCTGCCATCGGCGTTCCTGCATCAGCTCATCAAGCACGGCGAGGCGTGGCAAGAATTCGTGCAGCGCACCATGCGCTCGAGCCTCGAGGGGTTCGTCTCGAGTCAGCGCGATATGGAGCGCGTCTTCCGGGAGTGGTCGTCACGCTCGGGGTGGGGACCGGTCACGGGAGCGACGTCGAGCGGGACGTCCGCGCCGACGGCGACGACCGAGACCAAGCGCGATGGCGGGACGGACGCGGAAGCGGACAAGCTGCGCGAGGAGGTGTCGGCCTTGCGCGACCGGCTCCGCTCGCTCGAGGAGCGGCTTCAGAAGCGCAACCGTCTGCTCGGCCGTCGAGGACAGCCGCTCGGCCGACTTGGTCACCGCCTGCGCGTTGCCCTCGAGCAGCCGGAACGCCTTCTGCGCGTTGTCCACGCCCTCGCTGAGCGCGCGGTGGTACCACGACACCGGATCCTTGGGCGCGTCCTGCCACGCCGCCTGCCAGCGCAGGGTCTGCGCCTGGGCGTCGCTCAGGGCCTGGACCATGCTCTGCGCGATCTCGCCGTAGAGCCGCACGCTCTCCTTGGCCGTGGCCGCGGACAACTCGGCCAACTCGCGAAGCACGCGCTGGTTGGCGTCGGCCCACACGCTGAGGGTCTCGACCGCCTTGCCGGTGCTCTGGGTGAACGCTTCCTGAGCCTTCCTGGTGCCTTCCATCTCCGTTGCTCCTTTCACTTCCGGGCGTCCATTCGACTGCCTGCCATCGGGGCGCCCTCCGCTGGACCACGCCTCGGCCATCGGTGGCGCTCCCTCTCTGGAGACCGAGCCTAACGCGCCGCGTTAGAAGCGTCAAGCGATTTTTCGCGTCGCGTCATGTCCACGGTGATACTGTCGGGCAACCCTCCGTAAATGAAGGGATAACGCATGAGCGAAACCCTGGGGACGATGTTCTGGAGCCGGGTCGAGAAGAGCACCGATCGCCCCGCCCAAATGTTCAAGCGTCACGGCGCGTGGACGACGCTGACGTGGCGCGAGGTGGGCGAGGTCGTGCGCGAGGTGGCGCTCGGGCTGATCGCGCTCGGCCGCCAGCCCGGCGACGCCGTCGCGCTGCTCGCGGCGAGCCGGGCCGAATGGGTGCAGGCCGACTTCGCGATCTTCAGTGCGGGCTGCATCACGGTTCCGGTGTATCCGACCTATCCGCCGGACCTCATCGCCTACGTCGTCAACGACTCCGGCGCGCGGACGATCATCGTGGAGGACCCGGGGCAGCTCGCCAAGGTGCTCGAGGCGCGTGACAAGACGCCGGGGCTCGAGCACATCGTCGTGATCACGGGCTACGAGGCCACGCAGCCGCCCAAGATGGTCATGACGTGGGCGATGCTGCGCCGCCTCGGTCGCGACAACGCCGCGAAGCACGCCCGTACGTTGGCCGCGCGCCTGGCCGGCACGAAGCCCGACGACCTGGCCTCGATCGTCTACACCTCCGGCACCACGGGGCCGCCCAAGGGCGTTATGCAGACCCACGGAAACCACGTCGCCGCCCAGAAGAACTCCGAGTCGGCAGCGCCGTGCGAGGAGGGGTGGGTGCACCTGCTCTTCCTGCCGCTCGCGCACTCCTTCGCCCGGCTCGAGTCGTTCCTCGGCGTCTATCGCGGGCTATGCACGGCCTTCGCCGAGAACCTCGACAAGGTCGGCGACAACCTCAAGGAAGTGCGCCCGCACTTCATCTGCAGCGTGCCGCGTGTGTTCGAGAAGGTCTACGCGAAGATCCTGGCCGGCGTCGAGGCAGGCTCACCGGCGAAGAAGACGATCTTCAACTGGGCGATCGGCGTGGGCCGGGAGGTGAGTCGACACCAGCAGCGCGGCCAGCCGCTGCCGGCCGGACTGCGGCTCAAGCGCGCGCTCGCGCACAAGCTCGTGTTCAGCAAGCTGCACGCGGCGCTCGGCGGCCGGCTGCGGTGGGCGATCTCCGGCGGTGCGCCGCTGTCGCGCGACATCGCCGAGTTCTTCCACGCGGCGGGCATCCTCATCCTGGAGGGCTACGGGCTGACCGAGACCTGCCCGGCGGGCACATTCAACCGTCCCACGCGGTTCAAGTTCGGCTCGGTCGGCCAGCCGCTCGACAACGTGGAGATCAAGATCGCCGCCGACGGCGAGATCCTCATCCGCGGCGCCAACGTCGCCAAGGGGTATCTCAAGCAGCCGGAGGCGACGGCCGAGGTCTTCGAGCCCTCGGGCTGGTTCCATAGCGGTGACATCGGCCGGCTGGACGAGGACGGCTTCCTCTTCATCACCGACCGGAAGAAGGACCTCATCGTCACCGCGGGCGGCATGAACATCGCGCCGCAGAATATCGAGAACATGCTCAAGGCCGACCCGTTCATCAGCCAGGCCATGGTCTATGGCGATCGCAAGCCGTACCCGGTCGCCCTCATCACGGTCAATCCGGACGAGCTCGCGAAGTTCGCGCGCGACAATGGCATCCTCACCACGGACCCGGCCGTGGTCGTCAAGCACCCCAAGGTCCTCGAGCGCATCGGCCGCACCGTCGAGGAGAAGAACTCGCAGCTGCAGTCGTACGCCAAGATCAAGAAGTTCACGGTGCTGCCCGTGGACTTCAGCCAGGAGGGCGGCGAGCTCACGCCGACGCTGAAGGTGAAGCGGAAGGTCGTGTCCACCAAGTACATGAACGCGATCGAGGAGCTGTACCGCTGACGGACCTCGCGGGAAAGGTTGCCGTCGTCACCGGCGCCAGCCGTGGGCTTGGCCGCGCGATGGCGCGCGCGCTGGCGGGGGCGGGCGCGCGCGTCGCGCTGGCGGGGCGCTCGAAGCCCGACCTCGAGGAGACGGCGCGGCTGATCGAGGGCGCGGGAGGCCGCGCGATCGTCGCGCCGACCGACGTCACGCGTTACGCCGAGGTCGAGGCGCTCATGGAGCGCGCGGTATACGAGTTGGGCGGTCTCGACGTCGTCGTCAACAACGCGGGTATCGCCGGCGTCACGCCGTTCGCCGAGGCCACGCCCGACGACTGGCGCGCGATCCTGGACGTGAACCTCACCGGCGTCTTCAACGGCTGCCGCGCCGCCGCGCCCCACCTCATCGCGCGTCGCGCCGGCAAGGTCATCAATCTCGCCTCCGTGCTGGGCGCCGTCGGGCTGCCCGGCTACACCCTGTACGCGGCGACCAAGGGCGGCGTGATGGCGCTCACGCGCACGCTCGGCGTCGAGTGGGCGCGCCACAATGTGCAGGTGAACGCGATCGCGCCGGGATGGTTCGTCACCGACATGAACGAGCCGGCGTTCGCGGATCCGAGGATCCACGAGCGTCTGACGCGGGACATCCCGATGCGGCGCACGGGTCGGCTGGAGGAGATCGGTCCCCTCGTCGTCTTCCTCGCCTCCTCTGGCTCGGACTTCATGACCGGCCAAACCGTCTTCCTCGACGGTGGCCACTCGGCGGCCTGAGATGCGAGGGGTCTGGGGCGTGGGCGCGGCCGCCGTCGTGGTGCTCCTCGGCATGGGCATTCTGATCGGCTTCGCCAGCCGTCCGCCCGCGCGCGTGTGGAACTTCCAGTACAAGGTCGTCGGCACCGACGAGTGGCGGGACTGGCGCCTCTATCCGAACTTCAACGAGTGCGAGAGCGCGCGGCGCGCCATGAAGAACCTCGAGGATGGCCAGAAGCGGCGTCTCGTCGAGACGCGCCACTGTGGCGAGCGCGAGAACCCCGCACTGAACGAGAGGCCAGGCCCGCCGAGCCGCCGCCGGTGAGCCCTACCTTCGGTAGGACAAGCCCGACAACCGGGCGTGCGGGCGAACCGCGCGTCAGCGTCGTCATGATCGTGCACGATCGGCTGGCGGCGACGCGCGCGTGCCTGGACAGCCTGCGCGCGACCGACGAGCCTTTCGCGCTCGTCGTCGTCGACAACGGTTCCACCGACGAGACGCCGCGCTTCTTCCGCGACGTTCCGTCTCCGTGGCCGCTGCACTACGCGCGCAACGAATCCAACGCCTCGGTGCTGGCCGCATACAATCAGGCGTGGCGGCTGACGGCAACGGAGTTCGTCTGCTTCCTGCACAACGACACCACGATGCTGGAGCCTGCGTGGCTCGCGCGTCTGCTGGCGCCGTTCGCGTCGGCGGACGTCGGGCTGTCGGGACTGTACGGCGTGAAGCGCGTGCGCCGCGACGGCCGCTACGCCGGCCGCACGATCGTCCACAGCCTCGCCGACGGTCCGACCGTGCACGTGCCGTGGGAGGAGGTCGCCGTGGTCGACGGCGTCTGCCTCTGCCTGCGCCGCGCGATGCTGGAGGCGGTGGGCGGCATCGACGAGAGCTACGGGTTCTTCCACGGCTACGACCGCGACCTGTCGTTCGCCGTGCGCGAGACCGGCCGGCGCTGCGTCGTCGTCCACGCGCCTTTCCGCCACACCGGCGGCGGCACGCGCACCCGCGAGTTCGCCGCGCGTCCCGAGCTCGAGCGCCGCGACCTCGCCGACCGCCGCGCGGCGACCGAGCGCTTCGCCCGCAAGTTCGCCCACCGCCTGCCGAGCGACGTGCGGCCCGTTCGTGCGCGGCTGGCCGACTGGTTGGTGCGCCGCGGCTGAAGCCGCGTTCGCCGTCGCCGGCGACCCCTGCCCGAGTATTCAAGCTGTCAATGAGTCGAAACCGGGTAACATGCCGAGAAATCGCTCCGTAACGCATCCGGACGCGGCGCCACCAGAGCCGGTGTGACCGGTGCGCCCGCAATCGTCGCCAACGCGTCGGCGACTGGGATACATTGCAGCGCGATGAAGGCCGCCATCCTGCACGGACCGCGCGAGCTGCGCGTCGAGGCCTCCCGGACCCCCGAGCCGGGCGGGGGCGACGCGCTCGTGCGCGTGGCGGCGGCCGGGCTGTGCGGCACCGACTACAGCATCTTTTCGGGCGACCGACGAGTGAGCTATCCGCGCGTGATGGGCCACGAGTTCGTGGGACGCGTCGAGGCGGTCGGAGCCGGCGTGACGACGCCGCGCGTCGGCGACCGCGTCGTCATCGAGCCCAACTACTCGTGCGGCGTCTGTCCCCTCTGCCGTGAGGGCAACCGCAACCTCTGCCTGGTGCGGACGGCCATCGGCATCGACGTCGACGGCTGCTTCGCCGAGCTGGTCCGCGTTCCCGTGCGCTGCTGCTGGCCCGCGCCGGCCGGCGTCGCCGACGAAGACCTCATGGTGACCGAGCCGCTCGCCGTCGTCGTCCGCGCGGTGGCGCGCGGGCAGGTACGCCAGGGCGAGACGGCCGCCGTCGTGGGGGCGGGGACGCTCGGCCTGCTCGCCCTCCAGGTGCTTGCCGCGCGCGGCGCGCGCGTGCTCGTGGTGTCGCGCAGCACGCGGCGCTTCGCCCTCGCCGACGAGCTCGGCGCTGCGGCCACGCACGCAGTGGCCGATGGTCCGCTCGACGAGGCCGCGCACGCCTTTTCGGGTCGAGAGGGTATCGACTGCGTCGTCGAGACCGCCGGCACGCCGGAGGCCGTCAGCCACGCGTTGGCACTGGTGCGCCCGGGCGGCCGGGTCGTGCTCACGGGCCTGCCCCACGAGGCGACGGCCGTCCCGTTCTTCTCGGTCGTGCGTCGCGAGGTGACGATCGTCGGCTCGATGATCTACCAGGACGAGTTCGCCGAGGCGATGCGCCTGGTCGCGGCAGGCCAGGTCCGCACGCGGCCGCTGATCACCCACCGCTTCGCGCTGGACGAGATCGAGCGCGCGTTCGTCGCGCACCGCGAGCCGGCTGCTATCAAGGTGGCGGTGGTCCTCTAGGCTTCTTCCCCGCGCTCGGCAATGGTGGTCGCCGGTTCAGCGTGTCGCGCGGTACGCGATCCGGTAAATCACGCCCGCGTGGTCGTCGGAGACCAGCAGGGCGCCGTCGGGCATGACGAGCACGTCGACGGGCCGGCCCGAGATGTGACCGTTCTCGGCCAGCCAGCCGGTGGCGAACGGCTCGTAGCCCACCGCCCGATCGCCATCCAGCCGCACCATCGTCACGCGATACCCGATCGGTGTGCTGCGGTTCCACGAGCCGTGCTCGGCGATGAAGATGCGGCCGCGGTACTCCGGCGGAAACATCGTGCCCGTGTAGAAGCGCATGCCGAGTGCCGCAACATGCGGCCCCAGCTCCGCCGCCGGCGGCGTGAAGTCGGCGCAGGGCTTGTCGCGGCCGAATTGCGGATCGGCGAGCGCGCGGCCGTGGCAGTGCGGGAAGCCGAAGTGCAGCCCCGGCCTCGGCGCGTGGTTCAACTCGTCCGGCGGACGGTCGTCGCCCATCCAGTCGCGGCCGTTGTCGGTGAACCACAGATCGTGGGAGCCGGGGCGCCAGTCGAAGCCGACGCTGTTGCGCACGCCGCGCGCGAAAACCTCGATCGCGCTGCCGTCGGGCTTCATGCGCGTGATGGTCTCGTGCAGCGGCCCCGGCGGCATGCAGACGTTGCACGGCGCGCCGACCGGCACGTAGAGCCAGCCATCGGGACCGAAGGCGATGAACTTCCAGCCGTGATGGCGATCGCGGGGATACCGGTCGGTGATGACGACGGGCGCCGGCGGGCGGTCGAGGCGCGCCTCGATATCGTCGAACCGTAGGATGCGCGAGATCTCCGCCACGTACAGGGCGCCGTCGCGGACGGCGACGCCGTTGGCGCTGTCGAGCCCGCGCGCCACGATGCGCGGCTTCGCCGCGCGCGGCGCGCTGCCGGCGCCGGGGATCGCGTATACGACACCCTTGTCGCGCGAGCCGACGAAGAGCGTGCCGGCAGGCGAGAGCGTCAGCGACCGCGCGCCGGGGAGATCGTCGGCAAAGATCTCGAGCGTGAAGCCGGGGGGCAGCGTGACGCGATCGACCGCACGGCCGGCCGCAAGGGCGGCGGCGGCCACGCCTAGGGCGGCGAGGGTCAGCGGCACGACGCGCCGGGCGAGCACGAGAGTATTATGGTCATGAATAACAAGGACAGACGGTCCGTCCGAACGGGCAACGGAGGGTTTTCATTATGAAGAAGTGGTGGTTGGCTACACCCCTTGTGGTCGCCCTGCTTCTCCTCACGGCGGTGCCTAGCCACGCTTGGTCACGGGGCCATCACTGGCACGGCGGGCCCCGCGTGTTCGTCGGCTTCGGTGTCGGCCCGTACTGGGGCTATCCTTACTATCCCTACTGGTACTATCCGCCGCCTCCGTACTACGTCTACGCGCCACCGCCGACCGTCGTGGTGCAACAGCCGCCGGTCTACGTCGAGCAGCAGGCCACCGTCACGCCGGCGCCTCCGGTGGGCGTGGCTCCGTCGGCCCAGCAGCAGCAATTCTGGTATTACTGCCAGCCCTCCGGCGCCTATTACCCCAACGTGCAGACGTGCGCGGAGCCCTGGGTCAAGGTCCCCGCGAGGGCGCAGTGACGCCGAAGGCGCTCCTCTTCGCTGCACCGCTCGCGCTGCTCCTCGGCGCGTGCGCGACGGTTCCAACGGGCCCCAGCGTGATGGTGCTGCCCGGCACCGCTAAACCCTTCGACCAGTTCCAGGCTGACGACATGGCCTGCCGCCAGTGGGCGCTCCACGCGGCCGGCATCACCACCAAGAAGGCGGCGACCGATACCATGGTGACCGGCGCCGCCGTCGGCACCGCGGTCGGTGCGGCCGCGGGCGCGGCCCTCGGCGCGGCCGCCGGCAATCCCGCGATCGGCGCCGCCGCCGGCGCGGGCGTCGGGCTCCTCGGCGGCACGGCGGTCGCCGGCGGCTACGCCGACGCCAACGTAAATTCGGTGCAGCGCCGCTACGACGTCGGCTACATGCAGTGCATGTATGCCAAGGGCAACCAGATCCCCGTGTCGCGTGGCTCGGTGCCGTACTCCCATCCGGCGGCGACGAGCACGCCGCCTCCTCCGCCACCGCCGCCGGCGATGACGACGCCACCGCCGGGATCGGCGCCGCCGCCGCCCGCGATGACGACGCCGCCGCAGATTCCGCCGCCGCCCGCGGGGACGCCGCCGCCTCCGCCGCCGCCAGGCCGCAGCTAGTCGCGCGCGTTCTGTCCCGACACAGGCCGTGCGTCACGCACGGCCTGTCGTCGTTTCAGCGCCGTGTGTCAGACCGGGCCATATCAAGGCCCCGACGTCTATAATCCGCGGCGTGAGACTCGCGGGTAAGCACGCGCTCGTCACGGGCTCGACCAAGGGCATCGGCCTCGCCATCGCGCGCGCCTTCGTGCGCGAGGGCGCGCGCGTCGTGATCACCGCGCGCAGCGCCGACGACTGCGCGGCGGTCGCCAAGACGCTCGGCCCGGCGGCCGTCCCGCTCGCGGCCGATCTCTCCAGGGCGGACGAGGTGCGGCGGCTGGCGGCGGCCGTGCGGGATGCGATGGACGCTCGCGTGGACGTGCTCGTCAACAACGCCGGCCAGCCGCGCGTCGCGCCGTCGAGCGAACTGGCCGAGGCGGACTATCGCTATACGATGGATCTCAACCTGACGGCCTATTTCCTCCTCTCGCAGGCGATCGCGACGGACATGCTCGAGCGGCGCCGCGGCTCGATCATCAACGTCGGCTCGATCAACGGGAGCGTGGCATTCCCGCAGCGGCTGGCGTACTGCGTCTCGAAGGCCGGCGTGAACATGCTCACCAAGGTGCTGGCGATCGAGTGGGCGGCGCGTGGCGTGCGGGTGAACTGCCTGGCGCCGGGTTACGTCGAGACCCCGTTCATCCAGGGGCTCGCGGCGAAGGGGATTCTCGATACGCAGAAGCT
>QHSB01000148.1 GCA_003220335.1 Candidatus Rokuibacteriota bacterium | reverse complement strand
CGACCGTGAGACCGCCCCTTCCAGCTCGCCCGACACCACTCGCGTCCGCGAAGATACTCAAGAACGAAGTAATCCGCGATGCATTGAGGCCGTGAGGAAACGCGGGCGGGGCCTCCCCGCCACGAGGGCATTCTGTCCCTTGGCTCCGCACGGTTGGGGCAGGGTTGCATCGTTGCGGCGCGTCGCGCTCAACCCGAGTCGCGGAGAGAACGAAATCCTCTGACGGCGCTTGGATCTAGGGTAACCGGCCTCCGCCTTGGCGTGTGGCCCACCGTTTGCACCCACGGCTGTGTGTCGGTTGGAGTGCCGGCCATGGTTATCGCGATCGGTCGCTCCTCGATGGAGCCCGTCCCCTTCCTGAGAACATGCGGCCGGCCCGAGCGGACGGCCCGCTGTCTGGCGTGCACCCGCCACCGCTGATCGGAGGCGGCGAACCTGATCGAATAGACGCGGTCGACAACAAGGCGGCTACCACTTCGAGCGGTGAAGTCGCCAGGCCGACGGTCCTCGTTGTCGATGACGATGACGACGCGCGAGCCGCCCTGGCCAAGATCCTGGCCGCCGATGGATTCCATGCGGTCACCGCCGCTGACGGCGAGGCCGCGCTTGACCGCATCGCGTCCGAACAGCCCGCTGTCGTGCTCCTCGATCGCATCATGCCCGGCCTCGACGGCATCGAAACGTTGCGGAGGCTCAAGGCCATCGCTCCTGAGGTTCCGGCGATCATCGTGACGGGATACGGCGACACGTCCTCGGCGGTCCAGGCGATGAAGCTCGGGGCTTACGATTACCTGACGAAGCCGCTTCAGATCGATCAGATCCTCATCGCGGTGCGCCGCGCGGCGGAGCGGCGGGAGCTCGGGGCCGAGGTCGAGGGCCTCAGGAGCCAACTCGACGAAGACCGCTCACTCCGCGCGTTGATGGGCCCGAGCCGAGAGGTCGAGAATATCCTGCGGCAGATCCGCCAAGTCGCCGACTCAGACTTCACGATCCTCATTCAGGGGGAGACCGGCACGGGAAAGGAGCTCGTCGCGCGGGCGATCCACCAGCTGAGCTTTCGACGCACACGACCCTTCGTCGCGCTCGACTGTGGCGGGATTCCCGAGACGCTGATCGAGTCCGAGCTGTTCGGCTACGAAAAGGGGGCGTTCACCGGCGCGAGTCAGCGGAAGGACGGGTACTTCCAGCTTGCGGAGGGAGGCAGCCTCTTCTTCGATGAGATCACGAACCTCCCGCTGACGATTCAGGTCAAGCTGCTTCGCGTGTTGCAAGAACGCCAGGTCCGGCCCCTCGGCGGACGCGGCACGGTGCCCGTGAATGTGCGCGTTCTGGCCGCCTACAACGTCCGGTTGGTGGATGAGATCCTGGCCGGGCGCTTCCGGCAGGACCTCTACTACCGCCTGAACGAATTCGTCGTGATCGTGCCTCCGCTTCGCGCGAGACCGCATGACATCCCGTATCTGGCGAAGCGGTTTCTGACCGAAGCCAGCATGGAGCTCCGGCGGCCGGTCGTCGACATTCACGACGAGGCGCTCGACGTCCTCGTCCGATATCCATGGCCAGGTAACGTCAGAGAGCTCCGGAACATCATTCGGCGCGCCGTCGTTCTCGCATCAGGCCTCATCCGCCCCGAACATCTCCGGGGCCTGGTATCGGACAGCATTCAGACTCCGTCCGCACCACCGGCGCCGATAGCACCGACGGGCCGATCGCTCAGGGCGATCGCGGAGACGGCGGTCGCCGAGGCGGAGAGCGCGGCCATTCGGCAGGCCCTTCACATCACCCGCGGCAAGAGAAGCGAGGCCGCGCGCCTCCTTCGCATCGACGCCAAGACGCTCTACGTCAAGATGAAGCGATATCGAATTCTCGGCCAGGACTTCGTCGCCTAGTCGCAACTCCATCGGGCGCCCGCGTCCGGGTATCGTCGCCCGGAATCGGGTGCTCGCGCCACGCATCTTCGCGTTCTGTGCGCACCTGCGCGCTCCGAATGTCTGGCATCCCCTTTGAACTAAGCGTCGATCGAGTCGCGCCACCGATCGAAGACCTCATGAGGTGCGGAGCGGTCAGACGCTCCGGAACGAAGGAGTCACGATCATGAACCCTCGCCGAAACCAACGGCGATTCGCGCCCGCCGCGTGTGCTCTCATCGCGCTGATTACAGGGCTCGTCTGCGCATCACCGGCGCACGCGCAGACCACCTTTAGCGGCCGGGCATTCGCGGCGTTCGTCAGCACCCCGCTCACGGGCCCGATGTTCATCTCGGATACGGGCCAGTTGCCGCCGAGCGGTGGGGCGCGCGACGACGCGCTTCTCGATACTCGGGACCTCGGCCTGGCGACGCTGAACAGCGTGCTGACGGCCGAGGTGCTGGCCGCCTCGACGAGCGGGGCGAGCGGAGAGGCCGACAGCTCCGCGTCGCTGGCGAACGTGGTCGTCCTGCCCGGAAACGCGGCGCAGGTCACGGCTTCATTCGTTCAGGCGGAATCCCAGGCAACGTGCAGCGGTGTCAGCGGCTCCAGTGAGATCGTCGGCCTGACGTTCGGCGGAATGACCATCACGGTGACCGGCCAGCCGAATCAGACCGTCACCCTGCCTGGTGGCGCGACGCTCATCATCAACGAGCAGACGACGACCTCGAACGGAACCTTTCGACAGATCCAGGTCAACGCCCTCCACCTGATCGTCCCGGGCGTCGCGGAGGTGATCCTGTCGAGCGCCGAGAGTGACATCAACTGCACGGGTACGGCCCGGGGTCCCTGCCAGGACTTCGTCACCGGCGGTGGCTGGATCGTGACCACGGGGACGAGCCATGGCAACTTCGGCCTCAATGCGGGGTTCAAGGCCGGATCCCTCGCGCCCACCGTCCACCTGAACTACATCGACCATGCCTCCGGCATGAAGGTGAAGGCGACGAGCATCACCGTCTACCGCCCGGGCCCCACCCCCACGAGCCGCCACTTCGCGGGCAGCGCCGCGGTCGACGGTGTGGACGGTTACGGGTACTCGGTCGACCTCGCCGACAATGGCCAGCCCGGAAAGGACGCGGACACCTTCAGCATCACGCTGTCCAGCAACGGCCGCGTCGTCTATCAGGCCGGCGGCACCCTGGAGGGGGGCAACATCCAACTCCACAAACCGTGTCCGTGAGCGTCCACGAATCTCCCGCGGCGGCCCTTGTGGGCCGCCGCGGTTCCGTCGCAGGATCTCGATTTATGACGGAGTGTCGGCCTTCTCGGCACGAACTCGACTGAGGACCTTTCGCGGTGCCAGCAGGTCGCCGAGGCCAATCCGACGAAGAAGCTCGGCGCGGACACGGTCCGAGACGGCATTGACCACCTCCGCGCCATCCTGCGTCGGGTCAACGTGCACCCGGAAAGGTCGCTTGCCAAATGGGGTATCGACTACCTGGACGATGGCGTCCGCGACTGCAGAGACATCCGCATCGGCCGGCACGATGGAGACGAACCCTTTGAGCACCTGGTCCGCGAAACCCGCATAGGGGCCGGCGTCGTATTCAGCAGCCCGTGCCTTGTCGGCGGGCGACCCAGCGCGGCCTTCGCCGCGAAGTACGGTGCCAGATAGGGTGGAGTTCCGCCCGCCGAACTACTGCTCGACACCCAGATCACGAGACCTTGCCCCTGCCTGCGCAATTGCGGCAGGGCGGCGCGATTCACGCGCTGGGTGCTGAGCACATTGACGTCGTAGAGCTCGGCGAACTGTTCTGGAGTGAAGGCTTCCGCCGGTCCGAAGACCATGTGACCCGCGTTGTGAATCACCACGTCGAGGCGACCGTGCGCGGTGACGATCGCTTCGATCGCGGCGTCGGCAGAGGCCTCAGAGGCGACGTCCAGATCGATGGTGCGGAGATCGACATTGTGCTTGGCGGCATACTTCTGCGCCTCGGCGACCTGCGGCGCGTTGCGGCCGGCCGTCTCGCGCATGCTGGCATACACGGTGTGACCCGCCCGAGCCAACGCGCGGGCGGCCAGCGCGCCGAAGCCGCTCGATGCGCCGGTGATGATGATGACATCCTTCATGGATCGTCCTCCTTGCCCGCAAGGCTCACGCCCAGCCGCCATTGGCCCGCAGCACTTGCGCGTTCACCCAGCCGCCCGCGGGGCCAGCCAGGAATGAGATCACGTCGGCAATGTCTTCCGGCCGCCCGAGGCGCTCGAGCGGGGGAAGCCTGCGGAACTGCTCGATCTGCGCCTCGGTCTTGCCCTTCAGGAATAGCTCCGTCGACACCGGGCCGGGCGCCACCGCGTTGACGGTGATCTCGCGGCCGCGCAGTTCGTTGGCGAGCACTGGAACCAGGCCCTCCACGCCGACTTTCGAGGCGATGTAAGGGCCGTAGCCGGGAAGTGATTTGGCGATGACGCTGCTCGAGAACATGATGATGCGGCCGCCCTTGCCGACATGCTTGGCCGCCTGCGCCATGACGACGAAGCTTCCTCGGAGATTCGTGGCGATCACCCGGTCGAAGGCTTCGAGACTGCCCTCGGCGATCGGCCCCATTGGCATGATGCCGGCGCTGTTCACCACGACGTCGATCCTGCCGAAGGCGCCGAGCGTTTCCTGAAACAGGCGCTCGACGGCCGCCGCGTCGGCCACGTCCGCCTGAACGGCGAAGGCGTGGCCGCCGGCGGCCTTGATCTCGGCCGCGGCCGCTTCGGCGTGGCCCGCATTGCCGGCATAGTTCAGCACGACCCTGAAGCCGTCTCGAGCCAGCCGCAGGGCCACCGCGCGACCGATACCGCCCGAGGCACCGGTGACAATGGCAACCTTTACTTGCGTGTCAGTCATCGATCTGTCCTTTCTCCTCGTCTGTGAGCGAGCCTTCGTAAGAGGACCCTGTCCATCACGATTCATAAGATGGATTGCACGAACCATCCGGCACATGCATTCTTGGGATGCGAGCCATGCGTCAAGCGCATTTACGGGACGTCGACCTGAACCTCTTGCACGCGCTCCATGCGCTGCTGGCGGAACGGCACGTCACCCGTGCCGCGAAACGCTGTTTCTTGAGTCAACCCGCCATGAGCCGGGCGCTGGACCGGTTACGTCAGATGTTCGGAGATCTCCTTCTCGTTCGCAGTGGGCGCGCCTACGAGCGCACGGGGCGGGGCGAACGCGTGCTGCGCGAGCTGGAATCGCTGATGCCTCGGTTGGAGGCCATGGTGCGAGGAGAAGAATTCGATCCTGCCCGAAGCCCGGAACGTTTTCGCGTGGCCATAACGGACCACGCAGCGATGGTGCTCATGCCGCCACTCATGGAGCGTATACGGACTGCGGCGGCCAACGTCCACGTCGACGCGTCCGCCTGGAATGATCGGGTCTATGAGGAGGTCGCCGCGGGCCGAATCGATACGGCTCTCAGCGCAGAGGCCCCGCCTCCCGCCTTAGAGACCGAGGTGCTCTATGAGGAGGACTTCGTGTGTCTGGTCGGCCGCGCTCAACAGAGCCGCACCCGACGTTTCACGCTGAAAGAATATCTCGACCTTCCTCACGCCATCGTCGAGACGTGGGGAGGTCAACAGACGCCGGTGGACAGGCCCTTGGCGGAACGCGGCCTGAGAAGGCGTGCCGTGCTCCGCCTCCCGTTCTTTGTACCGACAATCTTCATGGTCGCGCGCAGCGACCTGGTCCTCACCGTCCCCCGCAGACTCGGAAAGATCGCTGCGGCGACTGCAGACGTGCGTCTCGTAGAGCCGCCGCACGAGATCAAAGGCTTTTCGTATTTCATGGCCTGGCATCCACGACTCACTCCGGAAGCTGACCACGCATGGTTTCGTGACCAATTGCGGACAGCGGCGAGGAGCATTCGGACGAAATAGAGGAATCTGCTGACCTAAAATCAGCGGCGCTTCCGATGCTCTGGAAGCGCCCGTTTGATGTGCTACACGTGCCGGACAGGCCCTCAGTTATGGATCAGGCACCGCGCCGCACGCGGTAATCCACGTTGTCCCTTACCCACTTCCAGAGGCGATCCTGGTTGGCGAGGTCGCTATCCGAATTCATCTGGGCGCGCCAGCCCTTCATCACGTCGTACTCCACGGCCCAGAAGCGGACGCGGTCGCGCTTCACCAGCTTTCGCCAGTTGTCGCCGACCTTCGGGCTCGCGTAGACCAGGCGGACGGTGACGTTCTTCGAGAGGTAATCGAGGGGACTGAGATCGATCTGCTGGTAGGAGGCGGGCGTGCCCGACTTGATCATCCCGCCGCGCACGTCGGGGACGCCGTCGCTGACGACCATCACGGTGATCGGCGCCAGGACGAGATTCCGGTCCTTCACGGTGCGCGCGATCTGCTCGAAGAAGACGTTGAAATCAGTGAGCGTGTCGGTGGGCGGGAACCACTTCCGGAGGTCCGTCTCGATCTGCCTGACGTCCTTGTTGTTGAACTCGTGGATCGGGTGGAAGGACTTTGGCTCGCGGTTGTCCTTCCCTCCGATGGCCGTCACGAAGAGATCGCGCGGCTTCGAGAGGCCGCCGAGCTCGTGCAGGTGACCGTAGAGGTAATGGGCGACAAACGTGAGGGCGTCGTCGTAGGCGGATCGGAAGGATCCGCTGGTATCGATGCCGACGAAGAGCGTCGACCGCGGCGGCTTGTTGTCCTCCGCCGCCGCCGACACCACCACGGCGGCACTGATGAGAGCGGCCGCGACCAGGCGAGCGGCGAGCGGGATGCGTAGGCGACTCATAGCGTCGCCTGCTTCCGTGCCGCCGGCTGCATGTGCAAGGTTTGCAGAATGTGCCAGGTCTGCGTGACCTCGCTGCGGTCCTTGAAGGGTAGCGAGAAGACCTGGCGCGAGGCCACAAGAACCATCCCGAAGTTGAGCGCGGCCGCCGCGATCTGCAAGACCGGTAGCACCAGGTAGTCGACGAGCTCTTCGCTTTTGGCGTGGAGCCATCCGATCTCCTGCTTGAGCTCCGCCACCGGCTGCCGCCACCAGGGGGGCGCCGGCACGGCATTGGCGGGGCGCGCGTGGCCTTCGTCCACCATAGGCTTGCGCGAGATGAAGGCGAGCATCGGCGGTGTTCCGTACTGGCCGAACAGGAACCAGGTCATGCCGCGGATACCGATCCATCCGAACGCCGACAGCGAGAGCGTCACCGTCAGGCCCACCTTCATGCCCGTCTGCTGCGCAATCCACGGTGTCAGCGCGTCGATGAGCTCCCGGTAAAGGAACATGACCTCGAAGAACATGACGAACAGCTCCACGGCGACCATCTGGACGATGAACTTCCACTCCCGCTTCTTCACGGCGTCCATCAGGGTCTGCACACACGCGAAGCTACCCATGATGAGCAGCAGCAGGAAGAAGTAAAGGATGGGGCCCGTGTAGCGGGTCGTCGACTCGCCACCGACGAGGTCGGCGAGGAGCTCGGTCACGGTCGGCATCAGGGTATAGCTGAAGATGGCGGCTTCGAGCGCGCACCAGAAGATGAGCATCACGAACGCGATCCAGGGCACGCCCGGCGTGAAGTAGGTCTGCGTCATGCGGCCCGTCATCGTGAATGGCATCAGCGCGATCTGGCGGATGACCTCGAGCACGAGCTTCGTCACGAAGGTACCGAACGCCACCACCCATCCCAGCGCCACCCCGACGAGCCGGCGTGTAGACGGAGAGCTGCGTGCACCAGACCGCGGCGACGGCGAGCAGAGCCGGGAAGAGCAGGAAGATGAACTTCCCGGCGACGAGCCACAGTGGACCAGGGGCGAAGAAGAAGTCCCACAGCGTGTGCTGCAGGCGCGGGATCCACGCCAGCGGCGCGATCAGCACCTCGGCCAGCTGACGCCAGGGCTCTGGAATATGCTGAATCAGCTCGAACATTCACCCCTCCTTGTGCCCGTGCATGGCGAAACGAGCACCTACCGCGTAGCAAGCCTCCGGCCGTACGCGTAAGACGCTGATTCGGCAACGATGATGACCGGGCGCCGGCGGGCTGTTTGGCATGCCACGAACGAAATTGACACGCGCGGGCGGCACGTCGGATTCAAGGACTCGACGCTGGACCCGCTGATTAAGAGTTCACTTCCGGCACGACAGCATCTTTCCTCCAGTTTTTGACCCGCTCTCGCCTGCGTAGAGCCGTCATGCCCGGATGGGCTCGCGCTCTGCCCTGCGCTTTCGGCGTTTGATCAGCGCACTCGCCTGTCATGACGCGCTGGCGGTTCGGGCTCCGGCGAGCTGCTTGCCGGGGTGAATCGCGAGCCGTGCCATGTGTCTAAAGTCTCCTTCCGAGAAATGTGAGAACGCCGAGGTGTGCCGTCGCGCCTCTGACGAAGGAGTCCTTTGCGCAGAATCGCCATTGATGCCATGCCATGGTGGCCCAAGGTTCGACAAGGGCGCGCAGAGGACGGATGTGTTCGCCTTGTGACGACCTGGTTGATGCCTGTCCCGTTCCGTCTGCTGGTTGACGGTTGGTGGAGTCACACGACAACTCCCTGATGGGCCGTATAACCGTCGCAGAGACAGGCCTTTCTTCAATCGATGACCACAAAGAGCCGAAGGCGGCATGCCCATTGCTCCTCACGGGCTGCGCCGACCCTGTTTGAAACGGACCTCTTCCCGATAAAGGCAAACCCGTCGCGAGGCGGGGACGCAAAGCCACGGGTCAGGCCACGCGCCTGATAGCCGGGCTACCGAAGGAACGGGGCTGACAATGAGCTCCCCGGGAACGAGGGTTCCTCCGCAGAAGGAGGCTCTCGATGTCTCGTTGGAGCACAGCTGAGGTTCGCGGGGAGCTCGCGCTCACTCACATCGCGGTATGCGTGACCGTGATCGCCTCGGTTCTTTCTCTCGGCGGCATTCTCCTCTCTCTGGTCGAGGATGTGGCGATCGGCCGCTGGGTATCCAGCCTGGGGCAAGGGCTGTTCCTGGCGATCGTCAGCTTCTTGATCTACGGAGGTCTCGTCTACCAGTTGGCCCGACTGGGCCATCTCAACCGGCTGCGTCAGCACCGTCGGGCGGCCGAGGACGAGCTCGATCGCTTCTTTCACGGGCCGCATCCTCCCACCGTGACCGTCCTCGTGCCTTCCTACAAGGAAGATCCCCTCGTAGTCCGCCGGACGCTTCTGTCGGCCGCCCTGCAGGACTATCCGAGGCGACGCGTCGTGTTGCTCATTGACGATCCGCCGCATCCCGGTCAGGCATCCGATATCCGCCTCCTGACGGCCGTGCGCGGGCTCGCGGCAGAAATCCAGGAGACTCTGCGAAAGCCACGAGACCACTTCGAAGATGCTCTGCGAGCCTTTCTCGAGCGTCGCGCCCGCGGCCCTCTCGATGCTCACCAGGAGATGCAGAGGCTCGCTCAACTCTATCGCGACGCCGCGAGCTGGTTCGAACGACACGGGGCAGGCTATTGCCTCGGCGACCATGCCGACGCACTTTTCGTGGAGATCACGTTTCGGATCCCAGCCGCGCGGTACCTCGATCAGGCGAACCGTTGGGCTCGGCGCATTGCCCAGGCCGAGCCGGCCCTCACCCAGACGCTCCTCGCGGACCACCGGCGACTGGCGGCCCGTTTCCAAGCGGACCTCACCAGCTTCGAGCGAAAGCGGTTCGACAACCTGTCACATGAGCCCAACAAGGCGATGAACCTCAATAGCTACATCTCGCTCATGGGACAACACCGGCGGGTCGTGGATTTCTGCAGCTCAGTCCTTCTCGAGCCGGCGGAGGCAGCGGAGGCGAGCCTCTCCGTACCGAATCCGGATTACGTCCTCATGGTGGACGCCGACAGTCTCATCTCCCCCGACTACTCGCTCCGCCTGGCCTGTGTGCTGGCCGAGCCCGGAAACGAGAGGGTCGCCGTCGTCCAGACGCCGTACAGCGCTTTCCCTCATGCCCCGGGCGCCCTCGAACGGATCGCAGGAGCGACGACCGACATCCAGTACTTCATTCACCAGGGCTTCACTTCGTACGGGGCGACGTTCTGGGTGGGCGCCAACGCGCTCGTCCGGAAAACGGCGCTCGACGACATTGCCGAGTCCGATACCGAGCGCGGCCATCCGATTTGGCGATACATCCAGGATCACACAGTCATCGAGGACACCGAATCGACCGTCGACCTGATCAGCCGTGGGTGGAAGCTGTACAACTATCCGGAGCGCCTCGCGTTCAGCGCGACTCCCCCCGACTTCGGCTCTCTCCTCATTCAACGGCGGCGCTGGGCAAATGGGGGGTTGCTCATCCTGCCGAAGCTCGTCCGCTACCTGGCCGGCAGGGCGAGCTGGGCCGCGGCCATCCGGGAAGGCTTCATGCAGTGTCACTACCTGACCTCGCTGGCCGTCGCGAACGCCGGCCTGCTCCTCATCCTCGCGCTCTCCTTCGACGACAGCACGCGAGCCCGCTGGCTTCCCCTGACGGCGCTGCCTTATTTCGCCCTCTATGCTCGCGATTTGCGCCGCAGCGGCTACCGGGCGAGCGACGTGTTCCGTGTGTACGCTCTCAACTTGATGTTGATCCCGGTTAATCTCGGCGGTGTGTTGCAGTCCCTCCGTCAGGCATGGACCGGGAAGAAGAGTCCCTTCGGGCGGACGCCAAAAATCAAGGGACGCACCGCCACCCCGCCGCGATACCTCATCGCCGAATATGCCATGCTCACGCAGTGGCTCGTGGGCGCGACGTTCGAGTTCCTCCATGGCCGACTTCTGCATGGCTGGTTTGCGCTCGCGAACGCTGCCTTCCTGGCGTACGCCTTGATGCGCTTCATCGGTCTGCCAGAGGTCCGTGACCAGCTCGCGCTCGCTCTCCGCTTCCGCAAGTCGCGCGTCGTGTCGCCGAGAGCGGTTTCATCGCCTGCGCCGTGACCCTCGCGGGCTCGCGCCCGGTCACCGACACACGGCGTTCAGGCCCTCGAGGGGAATAGTGGGAGCCGGCGGGATCACGGCACGCCGGGCTTGCGCGATCCGCAGGAGAAAGGGCAGCTCGCCCTGCCAGACGATCTCGTCGTTCAGCGTGTAGGCCGGGTCGTCCATCGCCGCCCTGAGAGTAATGGCCGTCATTCCCGCGTTCTGATAGGCACGCAGCAACTCATCCAACATCAGCGCGTCGAACGCTCCCACGTGCAGCAGCAGGATGTGTCTGATCTGGCGCTTGAAGAGCGTATGGGACACCGCTCGCGTCCACTCGAAGCGATCCATCGCCGCTTTCAGGAAGCTCCGCTTCAAGCCATCGATCGCGCGCTCGTCACTCCGCCCCACGCACCGCGCATACGCGTCATTCCAGGCCCAGTCATCGACGTGAACCGTGACGTGAGCGATCCGGTAGCGGCGGCCGGCCAACCACTGCCGCACGTCGGTCCTCTTCAAACGCGTGTCACCTTCGTGCAGGTAGGGGTAGCGAAAGACCCGGGCCGAGTCGCCGCGGGCAAAGTCGGTGAGAAAGGTCTCATTTTTTTCGATGTCGGCGATGTATTCGGCGGTGGTGACGCGATCGATATCCAGGTGAGAAAACGTGTGATTGCCGAGGTGAAACCCGGCCCGAACCCAGTGTTTCAAGATTTCCAGATACGCCGGGTCGTCCCGGACCTGCGCGCCGTTCACAAACCCATAGACCCCCGGCACCAACGCGCCGTGTGCGGGCAGGTCGTCGACGGTGATTGCCATCTCGGTGCCGGCGAGCGCCACCGTTCGGAGTGCACCCACCAGGAGCGCGGCCAAGAGCAGCGGTCTCAAGACGGTTCGTCTTGGAGCGTGGCGCTCGCCACCGTGTCAGCGCGGCCGGCTGACGGCAACGACTCCCGGATCGCGGGGATCTGGCGCGCTGCCGTCGACCAGAGACCGGATCCACGCCGCGTCTTGCGGATTGTTGCGCCGGTAAGCGCGCTGATCCGCGCGCAGCCGCGCGAGCGCGGGTTCGAGGGTGGCGGGGGTCAGTCGGACTCCGAAGTCCGGTGGGGCTGTTCGCCGCGGGTGGCTCAGGCCGAAGAGTCGATCGAGCACGAGGTCCCCCACGACGTCCTTGAAGTGGGACGAGTCCCAGTAGAATCCCATCTCGGCGCGACTTCCCAACTCGGGAAGGGCCTCGGTCGTGACGGACGAGTACCCGCTGAAGTCCCACAGGCGGATCGGAGGCGCGTCGGGATGCTGTGCCGAGTCTTCGGCCAGCACCTGGACCACCGCGCGCTTGGCATTCTCGAGCGTCGCCCATTCCCCGATGGCGGCGGTGATCTCCAGCTGGTGCGCGTGCTCGGGGGCGATGAAGATGCGTAGGTCGATGCCCTCCGCACGGCAGAAGGCGACGATGCGTCTGATGTAGTCCAGCGATGTCTCGCCGGCGGCCGCGGGTTGCCGGGCAGTGTGCGCCAGCTCCCGAGCATTCGCCGCGAGCTGCCCCTGCCGCTTGAATCCGACCTCGAGTCGATCTATCTCTTCGAAATATCCGCGCGGGCCGATCTGCCCGAAGTGCTCGCCCGGCCGCCGGAAGAACACGTCGCCGAGGCGTTGCCCGTCCGGGGCGAACCACAGTGGCTCCCGGTCGCCCTGCGACTGGACCGTCTCCAAGCTCGCGCGCAGCGTGTCGAGGCTGGTGAGGACTTTCAGGTCCGCCCGTATGAGCGGTGGCAGGGCCAGGGCCGCGGGAGAGTCGAGCAAGTGCGCATCGAAGTCGGGCCGGGTGCTGGCCGGAGCCAGAGTGGCGTGGTACGTATCGAGGCCGAGGACGACCTGCCGGAGCGGTCGTACAGCGTGGGCATGACGAAGATAGTGGTACATCTCCTTCGTGGTGGCCCCGTCGAAGGCGAGGTTGTACACCGGCCTGGAGGCTGGGTCCCACCCGTCATGTGAGGGTCGCAGCCCCACGTGGCTCCTGGATGTACCGAGAATGATCCCGCGCGGACGGAGATGCCGCACCTCGTAGGCCTTGACCAGCCGGACCCGAGTTGGGACGGCCGGCTTGTAGGCGTTGACACTCTGGAGCACGACGAGCCGATACATGCCGAAGGGATCCACGACAAGGTTCACGGCGACGACCGCGGCCAGCAGCAGGGCCGCGGTCGTCGCCGCGATCCAGCCGTACTGGGTAGCCGCGGGTCGCGTGAGTGAAGCCATGGGTCCCCTCTCAGAATTGAAAATAGATGAACTCCGAAACCTTCGACATCAGCATCAGCGCGATGCCGAACAAGCACCCGATGGCCACCGCCCAGCCTGCCGACGGCTGCCACCTGACTGGTGGCGGCCGATACGCGTCCTCCGCCGCGTAGGCGCCTTCCGGGCCCACGTAGCCGGTCAGCTCCTGCGTGTTCGGCGCGAACCAGGCGATTGCCAGGAGCGCGGCCGAAACGAGCAGCGCGGCAGCGGCGTCGACCGGGCCGCGTGCCACGGGGAGGCCAGGCCAGTGATCCGCGAACGACGCCGGAAGCTCCAGACCGTTGTTGCCGACCATCGCCAGCAGCATCCGGACGGCCGTGCCAACGTCCTCGGAGCGGAAGAACACCCAGGCGACTACCACCGCGACGAATGTGACCGCTTGGCCCAGGCGACGCCCGAGTTCTGTCGAGATATCGAGGCTCCCGCCGAAGTGTCGGCGCAGCCCACGCCAGAGGTGGTTGACCACCAGATACAAGCCATGCAGCGCGCCCCAGACGACGAACGTCCAGCCCGCGCCATGCCACAAGCCCCCCAGCAGCATGGTGATCAACAGATTCACGTAGCGTCGCGAGGGGCCCTTCCGGTTGCCTCCGAGCGGGATGTAGAGGTATTCGCGCAGGAAGCGCGACAGCGTGATGTGCCAGCGGTGCCAGAACTCGATGATGCTCCCGGCCTTGTACGGCGACGCGAAGTTGATCGGGAGGCGGATGCCGAACAGAAGACCGCCGCCGATGGCCATGTCGGAGTAGCCCGAGAAGTCGAAATAGAGCTGCGCCGTGTAGGCCAGTGCCGCGCCCCACGCGGCCAGCACGTCGGGGCGGGCGCCGGCGGCGACGGCATCGAAGAGAGGGGAGGCGTAGAGGGCAGCCGTGTCGGCCAACAGGACCTTCTTCGCCAGGCCGATCGTGAAGATCGTCACGCCGAGCGCAACGGTCTGCATCGACACCGGCGTCTGATCGCGGAACTGTCGCATCACCTCGCTGTGGTGCACGATGGGGCCAGCGATGAGCTGCGGGAAGAAGGTTACGAACAGCACGTAGTCGATGAAGTCCAGCCGGTCGACCCTGTCCCGGTACGCGTCGACGAGGAACGCGATTTTCTGAAAGGTGAAAAACGAGATGCCGATCGGCAGCACCACCGTGCCGAGGGCGAGGTCGAGGCCGGCGACCGCGTTGAGGTTGTCCACGAAGAAGTTGGCGTACTTGAAGTAGCCGAGCGTGGCGAGGTTGAGCACGATGCCGAGCACCAGCAGCGGCCTGGCCGCGTGCGGCCGCCGACCGTCTCGCGGCACGATGCGAGCAGCGAGGGCGAAGTTCACCAGCATCAAGGGCACGATCAGCAGCAGGTAGATCGGATTCCACCAGCCGTAGAAGACGAGCGAGAGCAGCGCGAGGAGACCGATTGAACTCCGCGCGAACCCGGCGCCACGCAGTCCGTGGAACAGCAGCAGTGTCATGGGCATGAAGCCCAGGATGAAGGCGTACGAGTTAAACAGCATGCCGTCCCAGGCGCGCGCAGCCGGGCGACCGGCCCATGCGACGTCGGCATGCCGGGAGACCAGCATCCGTCAGGCAGGCCGCGTTGCGGGCCGGTTCCTCGCGGTATCGCACCAAGGTATGGCATCCGCAGCAAGAGTTGCACCAGACGCCACGGCGAGCCCCGACACTCTGCAAATCACCGCGCATTCGGGAATGAAGGCTTCGGGGCGCTGCCACCCACCGACGACCGGGTGACACGCCGAAAACCTTCCGGACGGCCGCGCTGACACCGTAGGCGCGACACGACCGAATCGCGGACGACTCGGACAGGAGTGGTAGGCCGTCAAGGACTCGAACCTTGGACCCGCTGATCAAGAGGCCATCGTGCTGGAATGCGCGTTCTCGTGGGGAAGATTACAGTCGCGGATCCACGGGCTCGCTCTCGAGGGCGAGGATCCCGAAGACGCACTCGTGAACGCGATAGAGCGGCTCCCCCCGCGCGAAGCGCTCGAGCGCTTCGATGCCTAGGGCGAACTCGCGGAGCGCCAGCGAGCGCTTGACCGAGAGACCTCGGGTGCGCGAGCGCTCGAGGTTGTCCGGCGCCGAGTACTCTGGGCCGTAGATGATGCGGAGGTCATCTCGGCCGGCTCCTCCGAAGGACTTCAATCTGCGCGGGGATCGGGTACTATCGGCGATGCGAACTCAGAGGAGGCCTCCATGATGAACGACGCGAGCACGCCGATCGGACAGCCGGCAGCCGTGAACCCCCCGGGCAAGCTGGCGTACGCGACGCCGACCACCGCCCCCCTGGTGGCGGGCCGGCGCTCCTTCTTTAAGTACCGCGACCTCGGCGTCACGGCCGCGAGCAGCGGGAAGATCCGCGCCCAGGTAACGATCGGGGCCGAGGGGATGACGCAGCCGACGGGGTGGC
>QHSB01000717.1 GCA_003220335.1 Candidatus Rokuibacteriota bacterium | reverse complement strand
AGCCCCGGGCGCGCCGCGCGACCTTTTTGCCGATGTTACCGAGCCCGACCACGCCGACCGTCCGGCCCGACAGCTCGAGCACGGGGGCCTCCGAGGACGCCGGCGGCCGCCACCGTCCGGCCACCACGTCCTGGTGGAAGCGCACGAGCTGCTTGAGCACGGCGAGCATCAACAAGATGGTGTGCTCGGACACGGCGATGGCGTTGGCGCCGCCGTTGTTGGCCACCGGCACCTTCGCCTTGCGGGCCGACTCGACGTCGACGCGATCGTAGCCGGCGCTCAGGAGCTGGACCAGCTTGAGCTTGGGCGCGGACCGGAAGAACTCGCCGCCCATGTTGCGGGCCAGGCCCATGAAGTATTCCGCCTCGGCGGCGGCGTTGATGAATTCCGGCGTGCCGAAGTCGGCCATCACCAGCTCGAAGCCGGGCGGCGTGAGCGATTTCGCGATGTCGGTGATGACGGGGTCCTGCCTGGGCGCGAACAGGATCTTCGTCGGCTGGGCGGTAGCGGCTTGCGGGCTCATGCCTGGGCCAAGGGGACGGTCGCGGTGAGGACCGGCTCGTTGCCCACCACGCGCGTGGTGTGGCCCTTGCCCGTGGTGTCCTCGACCAGCCGCGCGTCGCCGGGACCGAAGACCTGCTTGCTGCCGTCACCGCAGCCGATCTCGAGCTGGCCGGACAGGATGATGACGAACTGCCGGCGCGGCGCGGGGTGCCAGTCGAGGAATCGGTCCTTGGGCCACACGCTGAAGGAGATCTGTGTGGTCGCAAGGCCCTTGAGCCAGTCCGCCTTCTTCTCGATGTCGATCGGCTCGATGTGCGACTGGCCGTCGGGGCCGGTGTAGAGCCGCCAGGTCTTCTTCATCGCGCGCTCCCTGTGAGATCGAAGCCGTAGAGCCGCGCGGCATTCTCGCAGACGATCTTGCGGCGGACGTCGGCGGGCAGGTGCCCCATCTCGCGCTGCACGTACTCGCGCGAGTCGGGCCACACGCCGTCGGGGTGCGGGAAGTCCGAGCCCCACATCACGCGGTCGACGCCCAGCTCGTCCAGCAGCTTGATGCCGACGGGATCGGTCTGGTAGGTCGCCCAGCACTGACGCTTCCAGTACTCGCTCGGCGGCATCGTGAGCGAGAGGTCCTTGAACTGGTCCTCCCACTCGGCGTCCATGCGCCAGAGCACGTAGGGGATCCAGCCGATGCCCGCCTCGCCGAGGATGAGACGCAGACCGCGATGGCGCTCGAGCGCGCCCGAGAAGATCATGGAGGCGAGGATGTTCGCCATGTTCACCTGGAATTGCGTGATGCTGGTGGCGAACGCCGCGCGCGCGACGGGCAGCTCGACGGCGGGCGCGTCGGGCAACGACGCGCGCGACGGGTCGCTGCCGATGAACACGATCTTGCGGATGTGATCGGGGACGTAGCCGCCGACGGTGTGGAAGTGCAGCGGCAGCCCCGAGGCGTTGATGACCTCCCAAAGCGGGTTCCAGTACGGGTCCCACAGCGGCTTCAGGTCGGGCGAGTTGGCGATGTCCAGGCCGCGCAGCGCGCCGCGCTTGGCCACGCGCTCGATCTCGGTGATGGCGGCGTCGAGCGGGTTGTTCGGGATCGAGGCCAGGCCCGCGAAGCGCCCGGGGTGCGTCGAGCAGAAGTCGGCGAGCCACTCGTTGTAGATCCGCATGACCTCGACGGTGGCCTCGGGGTCGTTCATGCGGCCGGTGGCGCCGAGGATGCCGTAGAGCACCTCGGCCTGCACGCCGTCGCGGTCCTGGTCCTTGATGCGCAGATCGGGATCGCTGAGTCGCCGGATGCCCTTCTTGCCGTCCGCGTAGAGCCCGGTCTCGGCCATGCGGTCGGCGCGGTGGATGCGGCCCGGGACGTATTCGCGGCCCGCCGAGCCCATGCCGTTGACGAGGCCGAGCTGAGCGCCCTTCTTCGTGACCCAGCGTTTGCCCTTCGGTCCCTCCTCGACGTACGGCACGCGCTCGCGCATCTCGGGCGAGGCCTGCGTGACGAAGAGGTCGGTGGGCAGCCAGCAGAGATCGAGGTGGCAATCGGCGGAGATCATCTCGTAACGCATGGGGCCTCCCAGGGGCCTACTCATACACCTTCTCCTAGAGTCCACGCCAGTACCGGCGCCCCTCCAGCCGCACGATCCGGCCGAAGCCGGGCGCCTGGAAGTGGCCGGCGGCGACCAGGATCTGCTCGCGCTCCAGGCGCTCGATCAGTGCGCGCCGCGTCTGGCGCGTGAGGTCGGGATCCATGTCGGCCCGCGAGACCCAGTCGGGCTC
>QHSB01000716.1 GCA_003220335.1 Candidatus Rokuibacteriota bacterium | reverse complement strand
GACCCATCCGGGCTGCGCGCGCGCGCCAATCGTCGTCGGCCATACGCCTATAGGCTACCAGACGGGCGGCTCCGTTCCGGATCGGCCGCCAGGACCTCCTGCAGCTGGCGCGGGTCCAGCGGCTTGACGAGATGGGCGTCGAAACCGGCGGCCCGCGCCCGTTCGAGGTCGTCGGGTTGACCGTAGCCCGTCACCGCGACGAGCCGCGCCCGGGGCACGTCCGCGCGGATGCGTCGGGCGACCTCGTAGCCGTCGATGCCCGGCAGGCCGATGTCGATCAGCGCGACGTCGGGCGCCAGCCGCCGCGCCTCCTCGACGCCGGTGTCGCCATCGCGCGCCTCGTGGACCTCGTGACCGAACAGGTGGAGCAGGTTGCGCAGCGTCTCGCGCGCGTCGTCGTTGTCCTCGACGACGAGGACACGGCGTGCGGGGCCTGCGATGGGCGCGCTCGCGGCGTCCGCCGGCGTCGGCGCCACCGCGAGGACCGGCAGGCGCACGGTGAACGTGCTGCCGCGGCCGGGTCCCTCGCTCCCCGCCTCCACCGTGCCGCCGTGCAGCTGGACGAGGTGGCGCACGAGCGTGAGGCCGATGCCGAGCCCGCCGCCGCTGCGCTCGAGCGAGCGGTCGCCCTGCACGAACAGGTCGAAGACGCGAGGCAGGAGCTCGGGCCGGATGCCGGCGCCGCTGTCGCGCACGCGGACCACCGCACCCTCCCTCTCGCGTCCCACGGTCACCGCGATCTCGCCGCCGGGCTGCGTGTACTTCACCGCGTTGGCCATGAGGTTCGTCAGGATCTGTTCGAGACGCGTCGGGTCGGCGGATACCCACACCGGCGTCGAGTCGACCGCGATCACGTGGCGGCCGCCGCCGTGCAACGCCGCGATACGGCGCGCGGTCTCGGCCAGCTCGACCGGCTGCAGGCGAAGGACGACCTTGCCGGCCACCACGCGCGAGACGTCGAGCAGGTCGTCGACGAGCCGCGTCAGGTGCTGCACCTGGCGCGCGATGATGTCGCGGGCGCGCGTCGTGTCGCCGCCGCGGGACTCGGTCATCACCAGCAGGTGCGTGGCGTTGCTGATGGCGCCCAGCGGGTTGCGCAGCTCGTGGCCGAGCATCGCGAGGAACTCGTCCTTGGCCCGGTTCGCGGCCTCCGCCTCGGCGCGCGCCGCCTCCTGACGGCCAAAGAGGCGCGCGTTCTGGATGGCCACCGCGGCCTGCTCGGCGAGGCGCACGCAGATCGTCTCGTCCTCGTCGGTGAAGGAACGCGGCGTGCGATTGCTGGTGTAGAGCAGGCCCGCCACCTCGGCGCCGACGAGGACCGGCACCACCATGAGGGCCACCGTGCCGGTGTCATCGATGACCGCGCGCATGTCGGGCGGCACGCGCGCCTCCGCGCGGTAGTCGTCCGTGCGCAGCGGCCGGCCCGTGACCATGACCGCGCCGCCGAGCCCCTGGCCGGGCGTGATCCGCAGCGCCTCGTACCCGCGCCACCACGGGCCCACCCGCTGGCGCGGCAGCATGGCGCCCGACGGGGGATCGCGCAGGAAGACCGCGGCGCTGTCGCTGTTGGTGAGGGCCTGCGCCCCCTCGACGATGCGGCGCAGCACCGTGTCGAGATCGAGCGACGAGGTGATGGACCGGGCGATCTCGCCGAGGAAGGCGACGCGCGCGTCCGCGCGCTTCTCTTCGGTCACGTCCACGCAGACGCCCACGAGGCGCTCGGGACGGCCGTCGCCGTCGTAGAAGGCGACCGCGCGCCCCTCGATCCAGCGCACGCCGCCGTCGGGACGGACGACGCGGTACTCCGTGCGGTCCTCGCCGCGCTCGAGGGCGGCGCGCACCGAGGTGCGGACGCGCTCGCGATCCTCGGGATCGACGGCGGCCTCGAACGCCTCGAGCGTCCCGCGGAACGTCCCGAGCGGCAGGCCGTGGATCGCCTCCAGCGATGGCGACCACGTGATGCGGCCGGTGGTGAGCGTCCATTCCCACGTGCCGAGGCCGCCGGCCTCGAGGGCCAGCCGCAGACGCTCGTCGCGCTCGCGCAGCACGCGCTCGACGCCCTTCGCCTCCCAGACGAGCGCCGCGATCG
>QHSB01000699.1 GCA_003220335.1 Candidatus Rokuibacteriota bacterium | reverse complement strand
CTGCACGTGCGCACGCCGTCGGCGAGCTCCGGCTACTGGAACCATCCCGACTCCACGCGCCGCGCCTTCGTCGACGGCTGGTTCAGGACCGGCGACCTGTTCACGCGAGATGCCGACGGGTTCTTCCATCACCACGGTCGCGCGGATGACGTCTTCAAGGTGGCCGGGCAGTGGGTGGCGCCGGCCGACGTGGAGCGCGTGCTGCTCGCGCACCCGGCCGTGGCCGAGGCGGCCGTGGTCGGCGCCGCCGAGTCGGGCGGGCTCATCAAGCCCTTCGCGTTCGTCGTGGCCAGGAACGGCGCGCGCGGCGAGCGGCTGGCGGACGAATTGGCGGTGCTGGCCGCCGACCGGCTGCCGCCGCACCAGCGGCCGCGGCGCATCGTGCTCGTGGACGAGCTGCCACGCACGGCCACCGGCAAGCTCCAGCGCTTCGTGCTCAGAGCGCGGGCCGAACGGACATGACCGAGCGAGCCGGCCTCGCCGCCCACGCGACGAACATCCAGGTCCGCTGGAGCGACGTGGATCTCGCCGGTATCGCGTTCTACCCGCGCTTCTTCGAGTGGTACGACCTCGGCTGCGAGACGCTCTTCGCCTCGCTCGGGCTGGCGTGGCCGGAGGCGTTCCCGAAGTACGAGATCATCGGCGTGCCGATCGTCGAGTCGGGCTCGAGGTTCGCCTCGCCCGTCCGCTACGGCGACGTGCTCACCATCCGCTCGGCCGTCGCGTGGGTGAAGGACACGACGTTTCGCATGGAGCACACGATCTCCGTCGGCGAGCGCCTCTGCGCCACCGGCTTCGAGGTCCGGGCGTGGGTGGCACGGCCGGCGACGCCCGGCGCGCGCCTGTCCGCCAAGCCGATTCCGGACGAGGTCGCCCGCAAGCTCAAGGGAGGATCCGCGTGAGACCAGAAATCGTGTTCACGAAGGCCGCGCCGAAGACGGGGTTCTCGGAGGGCCAGGAGTCGCCCATCGCCCAGGGCGTGAAGTGCGGCGACTTCGTGTTCGTGTCGGGGCAGGGGCCGCTCGACCCCGTCACCAGGCAGGTCGTCTCCGACGACCTCGCCGAGCAGACGCGCGTCACGCTCGACAACGTCAACAAGGTCCTCGAGGCCGCGGGCACCTCGCTGGCCAACGTGGTGAAGGTCGGCGTGTTCCTGCGCGACATGAAGGACTTCGACACGTTCAACCGGGTCTTTCGCGAATACTTCAAGGGCGTGCAGCCGGCGCGCACCACGGTGGAGGCGGCGGCGCCGCGCCAGGGCGTGAACGTCGAGATCGACGCCATCGCGTGGGTGCCGCGATGATCCGAGGCGCGTTCGCGCTGGCGATCGTCCCCCTGATCGCCGCCTGCGTGATGATACCGACGCCGGATAGTGCTCCGACGAGCGCCGCGGCGCCGCTCGCGCTGGTCGGCGGCCGCGTCCAGCCGGATCCCCAGAGTGCCGCCCTGGAGGACCGCGTGGTGCTGATCGATGACGGCGTGATCACGGCGGTCGGCTCCCGGTCTCGGCTCAGCGTGCCGGCGAGCGCGCGCATGCTCGACTGCGGCGGGGCCACCGTGCTCGCGGGTTTCTGGAACAGCCACGTCCACTTCACCGAGCCGGCATTCCGCTCGGCCGAGTCGGCGCCGCCGGCGACGCTGGCGGCGGCCCTCCGCACGACGCTCACCTCACGCGGCGTCGTCCACGCTGTCGACACGGGTTCGTTCCTGCGCGACACGCTCGCCC
>QHSB01000147.1 GCA_003220335.1 Candidatus Rokuibacteriota bacterium | reverse complement strand
GCAGGAGCAGGAGCGCGACGAAGAGCCATGCGATGCGTCGCCGGGGTGCCGTCATGCGGCTACTCCACGCGAAACACGCAGTCGGGCGTGAGCCCCTTCACGCTCGTCTGGCCGCACAGGGCCATGTCACGCCGCAGCTCGTCGCGCAGGATGTCGAGCGCGTTGTGCACGCCCTCGGCGCCGCCGGCGGCGAGCCCCCAGAGCGCCGTGCGTCCGATGGCCACCACGCGCGCCCCCCACGCCAGCCCTTTCAGCACGGCGGTGCCGCGGCTGAACCCGCCGTCGATGATGATGTCGGCGCGGTCACCAACGACATCGGCGATCGCCGGCAGCGCGTCGATGGACGCCTGCGTCGAATCGAGCTGGCGGCCGCCGTGGTTCGACACCCACACGATGCGCACGCCCATATCCACGGCGCGCTTGGCGTCGCGCGCGGTCATGACGCCCTTGAGGCCGATGGGCAGGCGCGTCGTCTTCTGCAGCCACTCGACGTCGCTCCACGTGAGCCGCGTGGGATAGTTCGCGTCGGGCCCGCGCGGATTCGGCGCCTTCTTCATGGCCTCGCGGGGGCTCCAGCGCGCGAGGACGTCGCGCTCGCGCCGGCTGTACACCTGGGTGTCGACGGTGAGGCAGACCGACAGATAGCCGGCGGCCTCCACGCGCGCGAGCAGATCCGCCACCCACGCGCGATCGCCGTGATGGTAGAGCTGGAACATCTTGGGGCCCTTGCTGGCCGCGGCCACCGCCTCGACGGACCAGCCGGTGGCCCCGGAGAGGAACTGCAGCGTGTCGGCCCGCTCGGCGCCGCGGCCCATCTCGACGTCGCCCTCGTCGTGGAACAGCACGAGTCCGCCCATCGGCGCGATCACCACCGGCCACGACAGCGGCACGCCGCAGAGCGCGGTCGTCGTGTCGATCTCGCGCGCGTCGACCAGGATGTCCTGACGGATGGCGAGCCGGTCGAGGGCCTGCCGGTTGCGGCGCTTGGTCAACTCGGTCTCGGAGGCGCCATCGCCGAAGTTCCACACCTCGAGCGGCAGGATCTTGCGGGCCTCACGGCGGATCTCGGGCTGCGTCACGAAGCGAAAGCTCACGGTCGGTCTCCTCCTCGCCGGGCGGCCACGTGGCGCTCCAGCTCGTCGAGCGTGCGCGGCCAGTCCTGCTTGAGCAGGCGCGAGAGGCCGCGATCGGCGAGCAGCCGGTCACCGGTCTGGCAGCGCGGGCAATAGTTGGTCTCGTTCTCCGCGTACACGATGCGCTGCACGGGCGCGCCGCAGTCGGGGCACGGCTGGCGGAAGCGGCCGTGCACGGCCATGTCGGGGCGAAACGCGGTCACGCCCTCGGGGAAGTCGCCCCCGGCCTCGCGGCGCAGGCGCTCGATCCAGTCGGTGAGCGTCGCGCGCGTCGCCTCGAACAGGCGCTTGACCTCGTCGTCGGTGAGCGCGCGCGTCAGCTTCACCGGCGACAGCCGCGCCCGATGCAGGATCTCGTCGCCGTACGCGTTGCCGATGCCCGAGAAGATCGTCGGGTCGGTGAGCGCGCGCTTGAGCGTGTGGCTCTCGGCCGTGAGCGCCGCGCGAAATTCCTCGAGACCCGCCGTCAGCGGCTCCCGCCCGCCGGGATCGTGCTCGGCCAGCGCGGCCTCGCCACGCACCAGATGGATCGCCGCGCGCTTCTTCGTCCCCGCCTCGGTCATGACGAGCGTGCCGGTGGTGAAGTCGAAGGCGGCCACGCCGATCCGGCCCGGCGGCCGGGCGCCCGCCGCCTTCCAGTGCAGCCGTCCCGCGATCATCAGGTGGACGACGACGAAGCGCTCGGCGTCCAGCGCCAGCACGATCCGCTTGCCGAGCCGCCGCACGCCGGTGACCGTGCGGCCGGCGACGTCGCCGAGCGGCGGATCCACCGAGCGCAGGACGAAGGGGTTGACCAGCCGGATCCGCTCGAGCCGCGTCCCCAGGACGCGCTCGCGCAGCGCCTCGACGTAGACGGTCACGTCCGGCAGCTCGGGCATCCTCAGTCACTCGGTCGCACGAGCGCGTAGACGAGGCGATCGATGGTCTCGCCATCCTTGGTGACGTTCTTCCGATGGCGCGCCTCCAGCGTGTAGCCGGCCTTCTCGAGCACGCGCATCGACGCCGGGTTCCACTCGAACACGCCCGCGTGCAGGCGGCAGAGGTCGAAGGTCACGAAGGCATACTCGGTCAGCGCGCGCACCGCTTCGGTGGCGATGCCGCGGCCCCAGTAGGCCTCGCCGAGCCAGTAACCGATCTCCGCCGAGCGGTGGAAGACGTCGTGGCCGAGCTCGACGCCGATGCCGCCGACGGCCTCGCCGTCCACCGTGATGGCGAAGTCCGTCACCGGCGACTGCGCGCCCGCGCGGGCGATCCACGCGTGGGCGTCGGCGGTCGTGTACGGATGGGGCAGCCGCGAAAGGTTGCGCCACACGCGGCGGTTGTTCGCGTGGCGGACGAGCGAGGCCTCGTCGCCCACGCGCCACGGCCGCAAGGTGCTCCGCGCCAGCTTCAGTTCCACGCGTCAGCATTTTCTCACGACGGGAGGCGGGGCGCGCACCCGGTCCGGAGGTACAATCGGGGCCCTATGCGCCCGGCGCCCCCTCTCGCGAAGCGCGTGCCCAAGACGGACGTGGTCCACGGCGAGCGCCGCGAGGACGAATATTCCTGGCTGCGCGACAAGGCCAGTCCCGAGGTGACGGCGTATCTCGAGGCCGAGAACGCGTACACCGACGCCGTCATGAAGGGCTCGGAGGCGTTCCAGGATGCGCTCTACAAGGAGATGCTCGCGCGCATCAAGGAGGACGACTCCAGCGTCCCTTATAAGCGCGGCCCGTACGTCTACTACGCGCGCACGGAGACCGGCAAGCAGTACCCGATCCACTGCCGCCGGCGCGACGTGCCGGGCGCGCCGGAGGAGATCACGCTCGACCTCAACCGGATGGCGGAGGGCCACGCCTTCCTCTCGCTCGGGGTCCACACGGTGAGCGACGACGCGCGGCTGCTCGCGTACTCCGTCGACTTCACCGGCTTCCGCGACTACACGCTGCACGTGAAGGACCTCGAGACGGGGGCCGTGCTCGCGGATCGCGTCGAGAAGGTGTCCTCGGCGGCCTGGAGCGCCGACAATTCCATCCTCTTCTACGTCACCGAGGACGAGGCCAAGCGCCCGTATCGTCTGTGGCGCCATCGGCTCGGGGCGGCCGCCGACGATCTCCTGCTCGAGGAGACCGACGCGCTCTTCCGGCTCGGCGTCTTTCGGTCGCGCAGCCGCAAGGTGGTGTTCGCGGCGGCGCGCTCGTTCACCTCCGGCGAGTACCGCTGGCTGCCGGCCGCCGAGCCGTTCGGCGAGTGGCGGATGATCCGGCCGCGCGAGAAGGACCACGAGTACGACGTGGATCACGGTGTCGACGCGGCCGGCGAGCGCTTCTGGATCCGCACCAACGGCGGCGGGCGGCGCAACTTCCGGCTGGTGACGGCGTCGCTGGACGACACGCGCGGCGAGCGCTGGACGGAGGTGCTCGCGCACCGCGACGACGTGATGCTCGAGGACTTCGACGTCTTCGCGCGGCACGTCGTGGTGCACGCGCGCGAGGACGGGCTGATCCGGCTGCGCGTGCTACGGCCGGCCGACACCGTGTCACACCACGTCGAGTTCCCCGAGCCGACGTACGAGGTCGACGAGGAGGCCAACGCCGAGTTCGACACCGACCGCTACCGCTTCCGCTACCAGTCGCTCGTCACGCCCGCCTCCGTCTTCGATTACGACATGGAGGGCCGGACGCTCGCCCTGCTGAAGCGCACCGAGGTGCTGGGCGGCTTCGATCCGACGAAGTATCGCAGCGAGCGGATCCACGCGACGGCGCCCGACGGCACGCGGGTGGCGATCTCGCTGGTGACTCGGGCGGACGCCGCGCGCGACGGTTCGAGCCCGATGCTGCTGACCGGCTACGGGGCCTACGGCCTGCCCTACCCGGTGAACTTCTCGTCGAGCCGCCTCAGCCTGCTGGACCGCGGCGTGTCGGTCGCCATCGCGCACGTGCGCGGCGGCGGCGAGGGCGGCAAGCGCTGGCACGACGCGGGCCGCATGCTGGCGAAGCCGAACACCTTCACGGACTTCGTGGCCGCCGCCGACCACCTCGTCGCGCAGGGCTACACCGCGCGCGACCGGCTGGTGATCGAGGGCGGCAGCGCGGGCGGCCTGCTCATCGGCGCCGTGCTGAACCTGCGTCCCGATCTCTGCGCGGCGGCCGTGCTCCGCGTGCCGTTCGTGGACGTCATCAACACGATGCTCGACGAGTCGCTGCCGCTCACGGTCGGCGAGTTCGAGGAGTGGGGCAACCCGAAAGACCGCGCCTACTACGACGTCATGAAGTCCTACGACCCCTACGACAACCTCGCGAGGCGCCGGTACCCCGCGCTGCTCGTGCGGACGTCGCTCAACGACAGCCAGGTGATGTACTGGGAGCCCGCCAAGTACGTGGCGCGGCTGCGCGCGCGCTCGCCCCAGACCCAGGTGCTCTTCAAGATCAACATGGCGGCGGGTCACGGCGGCGCGTCGGGGCGCTACGACTACCTGCGCGAGATCGCGTTCGACTACGCGTGGATCCTCGGCCGCCTCGGGAGGGCGGCATGAAGGTGGCGCGCCTCGAGCACCTGCACGCCGATGCCGGCAAGGGCGTCCTCGACTTCCTCAAGCTCACCACCGATGACGGCGTCGTCGGCTGGAGTGAGTACAACGAAACGTTCGGCGGCGCCGGCGTCACCGCGGCCATCGACGGCCTGGCCCCTCTCGTGATCGGCCGGGACCCGCGCGCCCGCGAGGCCATCGTCACCACGCTCTACGCCGTGCGCCGGCAGGCGCCCGGCGGGGTGATCCAGCAGGCCATCGCCGCCATCGAGAACGCGCTGCTCGACGTGCAGGCGCGCGCCCTCGGCGTCCCGGTGTACGAGCTGCTCGGCGGGCCCCAGCGCGAGCGGCTCCGACTCTACTGGTCACACTGCGGCTACTTCCGTCTCTTCGCCTCGCAGCCGATGCAGATTCCGCCGATCCGCTCCCTCGCCGACGTCGTGGCCCAGGGCAAGGAAGTCGTCGCGAAGGGTTTCACGGCCCTCAAGGCCAACATCTTCCTGTTCGACGACGGGGCGCCGCGGCCGCACATGCCAGGCTTCGCGCGGCCGAGCCCCGAGGTGCCCTCGCTCAACGCCGAGCGCCGCATCATGGGCGCGCTGCGCGACGAGCTGGCGGCGTTTCGCGAGGGCGCCGGCCGCGACGTCGACATCCTCGTCGACCTGAACTTCAACTTCCGCACGGAGGGCTTCGTGAAGGTCGCGCGCGCGATGGAGCCGTTCGACCTCTTCTGGGTCGAGATCGACTCGTTCGACCCGGCGGCCCTGCACGAAATCCGCTCGCGCATCGACATCCCGCTGGCGTCACTGGAGAGCCAGTACACGCGGCGCGGCTACCGCGAGTTCTTCGAGCGGCAGGCGGTGGACGTGGCCATCGTCGACGCCCCCTGGAACGGCGTGGCGGAGTCGCTGAAGATCGCGGCCATGGCCGACACGTACGAGGTCAACATCGCGCCGCACAACTTCTACGGGCACCTGGCCACCATGATGAACGCGCACTTCTGCGCGGTGGCCCCGAACTTCCGGATCATGGAGATCGACGTGGACGCCGTCCCGTGGATCGACGACCTCTACACGGTGACGCCGACCATCAAGGACGGCCACCTGATCCTGCCGACGGGCCCCGGCTGGGGCACCGAGGTCAACGAGGCGGGCGTGCGCAAGCATCCCGCGAGGAGACCCGCATGAAGATCGAACGAGTCGAGCACCTGCACGCCGACGCCGGCGATCGCAACTTCGACTTCCTCAAGGTCATCACGGACGACGGCCTCGTGGGCTGGAGCGAGTACAACGAGACCTTCGGCGGCCTCGGCGTCACCGCCGTCATCGACGGCCTGATCCCACTGGTCATCGGCAAGGACCCGCGGGCCTGGGAGGCCATCGTCACCCTGCTCTACGCCGTGCGGCGCCAGGCCGCGGGCGGCGTCGTGCAGCAGGCGATCGCGGCCATCGAGAACGCGCTGCTCGACGTCAAGGCGCGCGCGCTCGGCGTGCCGGTCTACGAGCTGTTCGGCGGGCCCGTGCGCGAGCGCGTGCGCGTCTACTGGTCGCACTGCGGCACCTACCGGCTCGCGCGCTGGCAGGCCATGCAAATTCCAAGAGTCAAGACGCTGCAAGACGTGGTGAACCTCGGCAAGGAGGTGCGCGAGAAGGGCTGGACGGCGCTCAAGACCAATCCGATGATCCTCAACGTCGACGAGCCCTACCAGCACGCGCCGGGCTTCGCCCGCCGCAGCCGCGACTTCCCCGAGCTGAATGCCGACCGCCACGTGCTCACCAACGTCCGCGACCAGCTCGCGGCCTTTCGCGAGGGCGCCGGCAAGGACATCGACATCCTGGTGGACCTGAACTTCAACTTCAAGACCGAGGGCTTCATCAAGATGGCGCGGGCCATGGAGCCGTTCGACCTGTTCTGGGTCGAGATCGACACGCGCGATCCCAAGGCGCTGCACTACATCCGCAGCAAGATCAACATCCCGGTGGCCTCGTGCGAGTGCCTCTTCGGCCGGCGCGACTATCGCCCCTACTTCGAGAACCAGTCGGTGGACGTGGCCATCGTCGACACACCGTGGAACGGCGTCGGCGAGTCGGTGAAGGTGGCCAACATGGCCGACACCTACGAGGTCAACGTGGCGCCGCACAACTTCTACGGCTGGCTGTCGACGTGCATGAATGCGCACTTCTGCGCGGTGGTGCCCAACCTCCGCATCATGGAGATCGATCCCGACGTCGTGCCCTGGTACGACGAGCTGGTGACCACGGTGCCGAAGATCGAGAAGGGCCACCTCGTGCTGCCCACCGGCCCCGGCTGGGGCACCGAGGTCAACGAGGCGGCGGTGAAGGCGCACCCCCCCAAGAGGCGCGCATGACCGTCGAGATCCGCCACCGCACCCTCGAGACCAACGGCATTCGCATGCACGTCGCGGAGGCGGGCGACGGGCCCCTGGTGGTGCTGTGCCACGGATTCCCGGAGTCCTGGTACTCCTGGCGTCATCAGCTCGTCGCGCTCGCGGACGCGGGCTATCATGTCGTCGCGCCGGACATGCGCGGCTACGGCCAGACCGACCAGCCGGAGGCGATCGAGGCTTACTCGCTGCTGCATCTCGTCGGCGACGTCGTCGGATTGCTCGAGGCGCTCGGCGTCGCGACGGCGGTCGTGGTGGGCCATGACTGGGGCGCGCCCGTCGCGTGGCACGCGGCGCTGCTGCGGCCGGATCGGTTCCGCGCCGTGATCGGCTTGAGCGTGCCGTTCATTCCGCGCCGAGCGTCGCGCCCGACCACGACGATGCCGCGCACCGACGACGCGATCTTCTACCAGCTCTACTTCCAGGAGCCCGGTGTCGCCGAGGCGGAGCTGGGGCGTGATCCGCGCGAGACGCTTCGACGAGTGCTCTTCGGAGGCTCCGCCGACGCTCGCCGCGACCCACTGGCGCCGGGCTCGGGCGGCGTCGGCATGGTTCGGCGCGACGCAGGATTCCTCGGTCGCCACGAGGCGCCGGCCACGCTGCCCGCGTGGCTCACCCAGGCCGACGTCGACTTCTATGCCCGCGAGTTCACGCGCACCGGATTCCGCGGCGGGCTGAACTGGTATCGCAACATCGATCGCAACTGGGAGCTGCTGGCGCCGTGGACGGGAGCGAAGGTCACCGTTCCCGCGCTGTTCGTGGCGGGCGACCGTGACCTCGTGCTGGCGTTCCGGGGCATGGACCGGCTGCTGCCCGCGCTCAAACAGTTCGTCCCGGAACTGCGACAGACGATCATCCTGCCGGGCTGCGGCCACTGGACGCAGCAGGAGCGGCCCGGCGAGGTCAATGCCGCCATGCTCAAATTCCTCGAGGAGGTCCGCTGATGGCCGTCGTCGGCTTCGACGTCACCCTGCGCCGTGCGCTGGCCGAGGGCAAGTCGTTCGGCGACGTGGGGCCGTACGAAGAGCTGAAGGGCCGTCTCCGTTACGCGATCGATCCGGCCCACGCCGCCAACCGCGGCGTGACCGACGTCGCGCTGGCGCCGAGAAATGCCGCCGGCCTCGTGGAGTTCTCCGCCGACCTCTCGCTGCTCGTGCCGGTCGACCGCGCGCGGGCGAGCGGCCGCGCGCTGATCGACGTCGTCAACCGCGGCAACACCGTTAGCGTGCCGAACTTCAACCACGCGACGCGGCCGGCCTTCGTGGCCGGCGCCGACCCGAACCCGCCGATCGACGTCG
>QHSB01000698.1 GCA_003220335.1 Candidatus Rokuibacteriota bacterium | reverse complement strand
CGAGGAACGGTGCGCACGCCGCCAGCTCGTCGGCCTCTGGGTTTCTGTTTCCCGGTGGGCGACAGTTGTGACTCACGACTCCAGCCGCGATGTACGACTCATCATCCTCGACGCCGATGTTGTAAAGGGAGTGAGGTTTGCGCGTGCGGCGCAGCTCGACTGCCGTGACCACCGCGTCGAGAAATCGGTATTGCTTCCGATGGTTCTTCAGCAGACGGCGCAAGATGTCTTCCACCATCTCGGGCTGATCGACGACCTGAGCCGACCAGAGATTCAACACCGAGAATCCCGCCGTCTTCGCCAGGCGATCCTTGAGTCTGGCTCGCGCCTCAGCCGTCCTCTGGAAACCAGCCCCACGAACCTCTATGAGGATCTTGTGGTCGGGAAGACAGAAATCGAAGATGAGCGACGTTTCGGGCAACGCGAACAGGTGGACGTATTGTTCCCCGATCTTGTCAAGGATCGCCGCGAGATGAGATTCGCCGAATCCAACGATTCCGCGACGAAAACCCGCTGTGATGTTGGCGGCGAGCGTAACGCGTCCTCTGTGTCGCTGCGATGCCGTGAGATGCTGAAACGCCGCCATGCCCGCAGCGACAAGCTCACGTGTAACCTCATTCGCTCGTCGCGTGATCGCCACAGGGTCCCGTATCCCCAGCGCGTACTGCCGGTGCATCGTCACGCGGATTTTCTCGCGGGTCTCGGGGCTATGCAGCACTCGCTTGTTGTGGCAACGCGGTCCACAGGTTCGATACGCGCGATGATCATAACGGTCATAGCGCACGAAGTACGGTTGTCCGCAGATTTCACATTCGTCGCCGAGCGTCCGGACAGCGTCGCCAGGCCGGATCGCGCTCGCCGGTGTCCATCGGCCATCGATGAGAAAGGGATGTTCCGGTGTCACCGTGAGGTGCAGCGGTTTCGAATCCGGCGCTCCAGAAGTAATGGCCATTCTTACCACGTTGCTTCCCTCGGGCAGCGTCTCTCGAGGTCGGACGTACATCACCGGTTTGAAGCGCCCGCGATGCGTCAGCACGAGGTCCCCGACACGAACGTCCTTGATCGGCTTGAATCCCTCGATCGTATAGATGAGCACCCGCGGACTGATAAAGCACTTCACAGCGTTCGTGATATAAACGTCGGTCTCGCGCGAGAGGTTCACAGACGCCAGCATCTTGGTCAGCAGCTGTCCCGCGCGCCCGACGAACGGCAGCCCCTGCGCGTCCTCGTCGGCGCCCGGCCCTTCGCCGATGACCACGAACTCCGCCGTCGGGTTGCCGGAGCCGAAGACGACGTGGGTGCGCCCCTCGCACAGCTTGCACTTGCGGCAGTTCTGGAGCGCCTGCTCCTGGCGACGGAGGATCTCGGCGGGCGTCATCAGATACTCACCCTCGAGCGGCAGCGTCTCGACGCCGAGATCGCGATAGAAGCGCAGCGTCTGCCCCAGCGCGTCGAGCGCTCCGGCCAGCGCCTCGCGCGGCGTCTGGCTCAGCGTGCGGCCTTGCCGGCCGCACGGTCGGCGGCGCGCCGGAGTGCCTGGATCTCGCTGAGGATGGCGTCGGCGACCGCGCTCTTCGCCATGCGCGGCAGCGCGCGGTTGCCACCCCAGCGGTCGATCAGCAGCACCTCGTTGTCGTCGGCGTCGAAGCCGATGCCGGCCTGGCTCACGTCGTTGGCGACGAGCAGATCGATGCCCTTGGCCTCGAGCTTCGCGCGCGCGTTGGCGGCGACGTCGTTGGTCTCCGCCGCGAAGCCGACGACGAAAGCGCCCGAGCGCCCCGCCGCGACCTCGGCCAGGATGTCGGGGTTCGGCGTCAGCTCCAGCGTGAGGTCGCGCTTGCCCTTGATCTTGATCTCGGACGGACGGCGCACGCGGTAGTCAGCGACGGCCGCCGCCTTGATGACGATGGTCGCGCCCGCGAGGTGGCGCAGCACCGCCTCGCGCATCTCCTCGGCCGTCTGCACGGGCACGAAGGTGGCGGCCGCCGGCGGCGTGAGCGCGGTGGGGCCCGACACCAGCGTGACCGCGGCGCCCCGGCGCAGCGCGGCCGCGGCGATGTTGTAGCCCATCTTGCCCGACGAGCGGTTGGAGATGTAGCGCACGGGATCGATCGGCTCGCGCGTGGGACCGGCGGTGACAACGATCGTGTCGCCCGTGAGGTCCTGCGCCGGCGCGAGCACGGAGGCGAGGGCGGCGACGATCGATTCCGGCTCCGGCAGCCGACCACGACCGCTGAGCCCGGAGGCCAGCGCGCCGCTGTCGGGCTCCATCACGGTCACGCCGCGCGCGCGCAGCGTGGCGACGTTCGCGGCCACCGCCGGGTGCTCCCACATGCCGCCGTCCATCGCCGGCGCGATCAGCACCGGGCAGCGCGCGGCCAGCAGCAGGGTGGTCAGGAAGTCGTCGGCGACGCCATGGGCGGCCTTGGCGATCAGATTGGCGGTGGCGGGCGCCACCACGATGGCCGCCGCGCGCTCGGCCAGCGCCACGTGCTCGACGGCGTCCTCGCTCTGCGG
>QHSB01000697.1 GCA_003220335.1 Candidatus Rokuibacteriota bacterium | reverse complement strand
GCCTGGACGGGGGCGCCTCCGCTCCCGGCCGACTCCAGCTGCTGGAGGAGACCGGCGTCCGCGTTGCTTCGTGTCTGCGCTGCGCTCATCTGACTTCAGGGTACGCCGACCGCGAGGCGACTTCAAACACGACGTCCGCCGGTTCTATGGGAGCGGCCGCGCCAGCCTGCCGTAGAATCGTTGAAGCATGTCCGGCTTCGAGGACGTCAACTATTACTTCCGCAAGGCGGCGCGGGTGATGGACCTCTCGGCCGCCGTCGGGCGCATACTCGTCACGCCGTACCGCGAGGTGAAGGTCGACGCGCCGACGACGCCCAAGGCCGACGAGGCGCTGGCCCAGCGCGGCGTCACCGTCTCTTACTTCGAGTGGGCCCAGAACATCCAGCAGTTCACGTGGGAAGAGGACATGCGGGACGCGGACGCGGCGCTCGCGCGCGTCGTGGGCGAGCGCAAGGTATCCTTCCGCACCGGCGCCTTCGTCATGGCCATCGGCCGCGTGGGGCGGGCCACCGTGCTGCGCGGAGTCTGAGAGGAGACGGCATGACGCCATCGGAGTCGAGCAAGATCATCCGCGGCGTGCTCTGCCGCGGCCTCTCGCACGAGCAGACCGAGCAGATCCTCAAGGCCATGGTGCCGGTGAAGGCCGAGACCGGCCGCGTCGTCTTCAAGGAGGGCGAGCGCCCACAGGGCTTGATGGTGCTGGTCGAGGGCACCGTGGAGGTCTTCAAGGACGGCAGCAATGAGGTGCTCGCCACCATCGCGGCGCCGACGGTGCTCGGCGAGATCAGCCTGCTGACGGAGGGGCCGCACACCGCGAGCGTCCGCGCGAAGACCGCGTGCGACTTCGGCCTGCTCACCATCACGCAGTTCCATCGCCTGCTGCGCGAGGAGAGCCTGGCCGCCTACAAGGTGATCGCGATCCTGGCCGAGGTGCTGGCGCGGCGGCTGCACCGCATGGACGAAAAGTTCGTCGAGGTCTCGCGCCGGGGAGCGTCGTCGCACGTCGAGGAGCTGAGCGCGTTCAAGCAGAAGCTCTTCACGGAGTGGTCGCTCTAGAGGCTAGGGCAGCAGGTCGTCCACCGCGACGCGCGTCTGCCGTTTCGCGAGCGGCGCCAGCGTGGCGCCCGGCCGCGCGAGCTCGATGTCCTGATACGCGGCGCCGAAATCCGCCGTGGGATCGGCCGCGGGGCGGCGGCGGACTTCGACCACCCGGTCCACGAGATTCACGATCCAGTAATCGGCCACGCCGGCGCGGGCGTAGAGGCTGCCCTTGTGGCGCCGGTCGAAGGCCAGACTCGACAGCGCGACCTCGACGAGCAACGCGGCCCGCTCGGGATGCGCATCGCGGTAGTCGCGAATCTGGCCGGGTACCACCATGACGTCGGGCTCGGGCTCGGACTCGTCGTCCAGCGCGATCGGACCCTGTTCGCGAACGACCCAACCCGCGCCGAACGCACGGCGCAGCGCGTCAGCTGTCAGGCCCAAGGCCGTCTCGTGCGGGCTCGACTTCGGCTCGGCGACGATCATCTGACCGCCCACGAGCTCGACGGGCTCGTCCTCGTGCAGGATACCCAGGTCGATGAGCCGATCGTATTCCTTGCGCGTCCAGCGCCGCGTGCGGATCGGATACGTCGCCATCGGGCCGATGCTAGGCGCGGCGGACACGCGGCGTCAATGTCGGAGATTCACGACAGGGAGGCATAAGTCCGAGTCATGCTTGCGTTGTCACCCACCAGCCGGTTCGCCGCCAGGCGCGCATCCGGCTTCGCCACCGGCGCGTCATAAGTGTGGGGTACAACGATGAGGAAGTTAGTTCGGCTGACCGCACTGATCGCAGCATTGCTCCTCGTCAGCGGCGTGCCCGCGTACGCGCACGGGAGCGGTGGCGGTGGGGGCGGTGGTGGGCACGGCGGTGGCGGTGGGCACGGGGGTGGCGGTGGGCACGGCTTCGGTGGGCCGCACGGTGGCTTCGGCGGCCATCGCGGCTTCGGGGGGCATCACGGCTTCGAGGGGCATCGATTCGAGGGTCACCACGGGTTCCATGGCCGTGGCTTCATCGGGATCGGACCATCGTTCTACTGGGGCCCGTACTGGGATCCATTCTGGCCGTACGGGGGGTACGCGCCCTATGCATATACGCCTTCGCCGGTGATCGTCGACTCGCCGCCCGTGTACATCGAGAAGCCTCCGGCGGGGTACTGGTATTACTGCCCGAGCGTACGCGCGTACTACCCCAACGTGCAGTCGTGCGCCGAGCCGTGGATGCGGGTGGCTCCGCGCACCGGATGACCGCGGTGACGCGCTGGCCGTTCGCGATCGTCGCCGGGTTGCTGCTGGCGGCCTGCGCGCGCGTGCCGAGTCGGCCGGGAATCCTGGCGCTTCCAGGCACCGCCAAGAATGCCGACGAATTTCGTTCCGACGACGCTGTGTGCCGCCAGGCCGCCGCGATCGAAGCGAAGGCGACGGAAAAATGGCGCTATGACATGACGTATCTACAGTGCATGTACGCCAAGGGCAATCAGATCCC
>QHSB01000696.1 GCA_003220335.1 Candidatus Rokuibacteriota bacterium | reverse complement strand
CGACCTGCCGGTGGCGGAGGCCATCACCCACTTTGCGCGCGCGCTGGGCGCCGCGCGCAGCGGCGACATCGCGGCCGCACAGGCCGATATCGACACGCTCAAGGATTTGCGCGGCCAGCTCGAAAAGGCCAACCAGGGTTATTGGGCCGGCCAGGTCGAGATCCAGGTGCTCGCCTCCCAGGCGTGGTCCGCGCAGGGACGCGGCAACCGCGACGAGGCCATGAGGCTCATGCGAGCGGCCGCCGACCTCGAGGACGCCAGCGAGAAGCACGTGGCCATGGAGAACCGCCTCTATCCGATGCGCGAGCTCCTGGCCGACCTCCTGATGATCCACGACCAGCCCAAGGCCGCGCTGCGGGAATACGAGACGTCGATGAAGAACGCTCCCATGCGATTGCGCGGCTTGTACGGCGCCGCGAAGGCGGCCGATGCCGTCGGCGACGCCAACAAGGCGCGCGAGTATTTCGACAAGCTCGCGCGGCTCACGCGCAACGCCGACAGCGACCGTCCCGAGCTGCAGGAAGCGAGGCGGCGCGTCGCCGCCCAATGATCGTCTGGCGTGATCGTCGTGCGATCGTCGCCGCCGCGCTGCTCGGGCTCGTGTCCGCGCTGCCGGCGGCGGCGGTCGCCGACCCCACCGTCGAGGACAAGGGCGCGGCCGTCGATCCCGACTTCGCCGCAGGCCGAGCCGCCATCGAGGCGAAGAACTGGTCCGCGGCCATTCGGGCGCTCTCCTCGGCCGCGCTGCGGGACACGCGCAACGCCGACATCCAGAACTACCTCGGCTACGCGTATCGCCACACCGGCCAGCTGGATCTCGCCTTCAAGCACTACGAGCGCGCGCTGCAGCTCAACCCGCGTCACCGCGGCGCCCACGAGTACGCTGGCGAAGCCTACCTGATGGTCAACGACCTGGCGAAAGCCGAGGAGCACCTCGGCGCGCTGCAGACGATCTGTCTCATCCCCTGCGAGGAATACGAAGACCTCAAGAAGGCGATCGCCGACTACCGCCGCAAAGCGGCGAAGTAACGTTCCTTCAGGCCCACGCCTCCCACATCCTCGCGGCGAACGCGAGCGACGTCTCGACGTCCTCCTCGAGCAGGTAGCCGTCCTCCACGAGGACGCGCGCCGCCGCGCGGACACGCCTGAGATAGTCGTCGCGCGACCCGTAGCGCTCGGCGACGGCCGGGCGCGGATCGGCGGATGCGGCGCGCTCGTGCCGCGTCTTCGCGAACGGCAGCGTGGCCCCGGCGAAGACGAGCAGCTGCTCCACGCCGCCGATGTCCGCGTGGCGCAGGTTCCAGCCCGTGTGCGTGGCGAGCGGCACCGCGAGCTCCGGCAGGACGACGCCGCCGATCTCGTTGCCGTCGCCGTTCACCGCCGACACCCGTGTGCCGTACGGCGCGCCGGTCTTCGGCGGCGCCAGCGTGATGCGCCGCATCTCGGCGTCGGCGCCGAAGTCCAGGCGCAGCGGGCGTGCGTGGCGGCGCGGGTAGCGCGCGCCGGGAATGGCGTCGAACGTCTTGGCCAGCGTCTCCGGCGGCACCGCGGTGCCGTCGGCCACGCGCGGGTGCCGGCTCGGCGGCGGGGCGACGCCGTCGGTGACCCAGCGGTCGAGGTTGATGAGGCACGCCCGCAGCAGCCGGCCGTAGTGGACGACCCCACGCAGGTTCTGCGAGCGGTCGACCCAGCCGTGAGGGTCGGCGGGCGCCGGCTGCGTGTCCGTCGGCGGCCACACACCGGTGCCATGCTCGGTGCCCGCGAAGTGATAGACGCGCACGCTCGGACCGTGCTCGACGTCGCGCGCCCCGCCGGGATCGGTGTGGATCAGCGACGCGTCGCCGCGGTGGTACTCCGCGGAGGTGTTGGTGTACATCACCTTGAGGCGGGCCGGCGGCTCGACCTGGAACGGCTCGAGGTGGGCCATCGTCCAGGGCCGGTCCTTGCTGTTCTGGCCGAAGCGCTGGTTGAACTCGCCGCGCATGCCGCCGGCGACGTTGGCGATGACGCCGTCGAACGCCTCGTTGTCCTGCTCGTCCTCATTCAGGCCGTCGTGGATCAGCGTACGCAGCAGGCGTCCCGTCTGCGAGCGCCCGTACGCGTACGCCCGGCGCACGCGCACCGGCGCCTCGCCGTGCTTCAGCCACGCGGCGCAGTCGCGCAGCGCGACGAGGCCGAGGCCGATCACCTGCGCACCGGTGGCCGTGTAGGCGAGGTGATAGAGCCGGCCCCTGGCGAAGCCGCCGTCCAGGGCGACGTGGCGCGGATCGGGCGTGACGCGGCCGTTGTCCACGCGCGCGAACTTCCACTTCGCGCGCGGGACGACCTCCGGCTCGGCGTCCGGCATGTCGCGCACCGTCAGCACGGCGTCGCGCTCGTCGAGATCGGCGGCGGGATAGGCCTGGTGGGCGCGGTCGGACAGCAGAAAGTCGGCGACGTCCTCGGGCGCCTGCAGTT
>QHSB01000685.1 GCA_003220335.1 Candidatus Rokuibacteriota bacterium | reverse complement strand
GCTTGACAGCCGTCGGTCCCGGGGGGATAGTACCCCCTGGGGGTATCCAATGCTCAACGAGGAGACCAAGGGCAAGGCGCGCGGCCGCCTGCGGCGTATCGAGGGCCAGGTGCAGGGGCTGCAGCGCATGCTCGAGAACGACGCCTACTGCGTGGACATCCTGCTGCAGATCTCCGCGGTGCAGGGCGCGCTCGAGCAGTGCCAGAAGCTCCTGCTCGGCCGGCACATCGAGTCGTGCGTCGCCGACGCCATGCGCTCGGGCAGCCGCAACGATCGCCAGCAGAAGATCGAGGAGCTGCTGGACGTGTTCGCGCGCTTCGGCGGCCGCTGATGGACAAGCGCACCTTCGCCGTCCGCGGCATGCACTGCGCGGCGTGCGTGGGCAAGGTGGAGCGCGCGCTGCGCGGCGTGCCCGGAGTCGATGCGGCGTCGGTCAACCTCGCCACCGAGCGCGCGACCGTCGACGGAGACCCGGCGCGCGCCGACGCGGCGGCGCTGGCCTCCGCGGTGGCCGCGGCGGGGTATGAGCTGGCGGAGGCGCCCGCGCCCGCCGCCCCGGGCGGAGCACCGGACGATCGCGAGCAGGCCGCGCGCGCCGCGGAGCAGCGGCGGCTGCGCGCCCGCGTGCTGGTCGGCGTCGTGCTCTCGATCCCGATCGTTCTCGGCAGCATGCGCGCGATCTTTCCGTGGGCGCCGGCGTGGCTCGCGAATTCCTGGACGCTGCTGCTGCTGGCCACGCCGGTGCAGTTCTGGGTGGGCGCCGACTTTCATCGCGGGTTCCTGCACGACCTGCGCTATCGCAGCGCGAGCATGTCGACGCTCGTCTCGCTCGGCACCAACGCGGCGTACTTCTTCAGCCTCGTCGTCACGCTCCGGCCCCACGCCTTCATGGCCCTCGGCGCGATGCCCTATTACGAGACGGCGGCCGTCGTGATCACCCTCGTCGCGCTCGGGCGCTGGCTCGAGGCGCGCGCCCGCGGCCGGACGTCGGAGGCCATCCGGCGGCTCGTGGCGCTGGCTCCGCGGACGGCGCGTGTGCTGCGCGACGGCGTCGAGGTCGACGTGCCGACGGCCGAGGTCGTCGTCGGCGATCTCGTGCGGATCCGACCGGGCGAGCGCGTGCCGGTGGACGGCGAAATCGTCGAGGGCGCGTCGGCGGTCGACGAGTCGATGCTGACGGGCGAGAGCCTGCCGGTGGAGAAAGCCCCCGGCGCGCCCGTCGTCGGCGGCAGCGTCAATCGCACCGGATCGTTCGTGTTCCGCGCCACGCGCGTCGGCGCCGAGACCACGCTGGCGCGTATCGTTCGGCTGGTCGAGGAGGCGCAGGGCTCGCGGGCGCCGATCCAGCGCCTCGCGGACCGCGTGGCCGCCGTCTTCGTGCCGGTGGTGCTCGTGATCGCCGCCGCCACGTTCGTCGGCTGGTGGGGGTTCGGCCCGTCGCCGTCCATTCTCTACGCGCTCACGAACGCGGTGGCCGTGCTGGTCATCGCGTGCCCCTGCGCGATGGGCCTGGCAACGCCCACCGCCATCATGGTCGCCGCCGGCCGCGGTGCCGAGCTCGGCGTCCTCGTCAAGAGCGCGGAGGCGCTCGAGACGCTCGCGGGCGTGGACATGATGGTGTTCGACAAGACGGGCACGCTGACGCTCGGCCGGCCCACGCTGACGGACGTGATCCCGGCGCCGGGCGTCGCCGAGGATGACGTCCTCGCGTTCGCGGCCGCCGCCGAGCAGGGCTCGGAGCATCCCATCGGCGAGGCGATCGTCGCGCGCGCGAAGGAGCGCGGGTTGCCGATGCCGGCGGTCGCGGAGTTCTCGACGGTGCCGGGACAGGGGATCGACGCGCTGGCGCCGGAAGGCCGCCTGCTGCTCGGCAGCCGTGCGCTGATGGAGGCGCGCGGCGTGGACGTGACGGCGCTGGCGCCGCGCGCGGAGGCACTCGCGCAGGCCGGCAAGACCGTCGTCTACCTCGCCGTCGCGTTCCGCCCGCTCGGCCTCGTGGCCGTCGCCGATACCCTCAAGCCCGAGGCGCCCGCGGTCGTGGCCGCGCTGCGTGCGCGTGGGATCGAGGTCGCGATGCTGACCGGCGACGACCGGCGCACGGCGGCGGCGATCGCGCGCGCGGCCGGGATCGATCGCGTGCTGGCGGAGATCCTGCCCGAGGACAAGGCGCGCGAGATCGCGCGGCTGCGAGAATCCGGCCGGCGCGTGGCGATGGTGGGCGACGGCATCAACGATGCGCCGGCCCTGGCGCGGGCCGATGTCGGCATCGCCATGGGCTC
>QHSB01000684.1 GCA_003220335.1 Candidatus Rokuibacteriota bacterium | reverse complement strand
CTGACGCCGGAGACGCGAGGCTTCCTCGGCCGCAAGGAGCTGTCGCTGATGAAGAAGACGGCGTTCCTCGTCAACACGGGGCGCGGCGCGCTGGTCGAGCGTGAAGCGCTGCTGGACGCGCTGGCCACGAAGAAGATCGCCGGCGCCGGGCTCGACGTCTTCCACGACGAGCCGCTCAAGCCGGGCGACGCGATCCTCGGCTTCGACACCGTGGTGCTCTCGCCCCACAACGCGGGGCAGACGGCCGAGGTCGTCCGCGACGGCCTCCTGCGCGCGGTGAAGAACGTCGAGAATTTTCTCGCGGGCAAGCCCACCGACGTCGTCGTCGCGCCCGTGAAGTAGCCCGCCTGGACAGCCTCCTCCTCAAGGTCGTCGCCACCCCGGTCCTCATCGGCACCGCGAGCGTCGCGGGCCGGCGCTGGGGCCCGGCCGTGGGCGGCTGGCTCGTCGGCCTGCCCCTCACCTCGGCGCCCATCGCATTCTTCCTCGCGCGCGACCAGGGCCTGGCCTTCGCGGCCGCCGCCGCCGTCGGCATCATGGCCGGTACCGTATCGCAGGCCGCGTTCTCCCTCGCCTACGCCCGCACCGCCACGCACGCCTACTGGCCGCTGGCGCTCACCGCGGGCGGTCTCGCCTTCGCGCTGTCGACGCTCACCCTGCGCTGGCTGCCGCTCTCGCTCGTCCCGCTCGCCGTCGTCGCCGTCGCCGCGTTGGTGGCGTGCCGCCGGCTCATGCCCGAGGCGCCGCGGGGGCCGAGCCCCGTCGCCCCGCCGCTGCCCTGGTGGGACATCCCCGCGCGCATGGTGGTGACGACGGGATTCGTGCTGCTGCTGACGGGCGTGGCCTCGCACCTCGGCGCGCGGCTGACGGGGCTGGTGACGCCGTTTCCGATCTACGCCGCCATCCTCGTCGTCTTCACGCACGCGCTGGAGGGGTCGGCGCGCGCCGCCGGCGTGCTGCGCGGGCTGCTGCTGGGCCTCTACTGCTTCGTCGGCTTCTTCTTCGTGCTGGCCGCGCTCCTGGAGCGCACCGGCATCGCGCCGGCGTTCGCCGCCGCGGCTGCCGTCGCGCTCGCGATCCAGGCCGGCGCGCTGTGGGCGCTACGCCGCGGCGCCACCGCCTAGCGGCGCCCGCTCTTCCACCACTCGTAGATCTCCGCGCCGGTGGTCATCCACACGCCCTTCTTTCGGCGCACGTAGTCGTAGACCTCCTCGAAGTACCGGATCCGGTGCGGGACGCCGTGGATGTAGGGGTGCACGGCGATCGCCATGACGCGCGGGTTCTTCGCCCCCTCGTCGTAGAGCCGGTCGAACTGGTCGCGGCAGCGCTGCAGCCACGCGGACGACTCGTGGTGCTGGATGACCATGGTCGGGATGTCGTTGAGCTCGAGCGTGTAGGGCACCGACACGAGCGGGCCGTGCGAGGTGCGGATCTCGTAGGGCTGATCGTCGTTGACCCAGTCCGAGACGTACTCGATGCCGGCCTCGGCCAGCAGATCGAGCGTCTCCCACGTCTCGGTGAGCCCGGGTCCGAGCCAGCCCTTCGGCTTCCGGCCCGTGAATTTCTCGATGATCTGGAGCGAGTCGCGGATGACCGCGCGCTGATCGGGCTGCAGGTGCATGGCGCCCTGCTTGACGCCGTGCCCCATGAACTCCCAGCCCGCGTCGCGCATCGCCTCGGCCACGCGCGGATAGGAGTGACAGACGTTGGCGTTGATCGAGGTCGTCGCGCGGATCTTGCGCCGGACGAGCGCCTCGTGCAGCCGCCAGAAGCCCACGCGCATGCCGTAGTCGTGCCACGCCCAGTTCGGCACGTCGGGCACGGTGGCCACGCCCTGCGGCGCCGTGAGGTACTGGCGCGCCATCGGCTTCTCGATGTCCCACTCCTCGACGTTGACGATCGTCCACACGGCGATGCGCGCGCCCTTGGGCAGGCGCCATCGCGTGCGGTCCACGATCGCGGAGTAGTCGAAGCGCTCGTGCGGGAGTCTCACCGGGAACCTCCTCGGTCATTTCGTAGGCTCGCCTCGGACGGCGGGGCCCCAGCCCCGCGACGTCCTGCGGCTCGCACTACGGTGGGCCCATAGTACAATCCCCGCCGAGGCCCGGCCCGACGCGATCGATGTCCACGCGCATTTCTTC
>QHSB01000683.1 GCA_003220335.1 Candidatus Rokuibacteriota bacterium | reverse complement strand
TCCATCCGTCCCGCCTCGACCTTGGAGAGGTCGAGGATGTCGTTGATCAGCGAGAGCAGGTGGCGCCCCGAGGTCAGGATGACGCGGATGTACTCGGCCTGCTTGTCGTTGAGCTCGCCGAACAAGCGATCGTCGAGCACCTCCGAGAAGCCGATGATCGCGTTGAGGGGCGTGCGGAGCTCGTGCGACATGTTGGCGAGGAACTCGGACTTGTGGCGGCTGGCCGCCTCCAGCTCGCGGTACAGCCGCCCGAGCTCGTCGTTCATGCGGTTCAGGTTGGCGGCGAGCGCGCCCAGCTCGTCGCGGTTCGGGATGTCGACGCGCCGGGAGAAGTCCCCGGACGCGATCTGCCCGAGGCTGGCGTCCATCGCGGTGACGGCCCCGACGAGCGACCACGAGATGGCGAACCCCAGCACCAGGGCCAGGCCGGTGGCTCCAACAGCAAACCCGATGACCGCCCACCGCGCCCGCACGAACGCGGCGTGGCTGGTGTCCACGCTGGCCACCATGTCGGCTTCCGCCTGGTTCACGAGCTGGTTTGTGAGCCGCTCCAGCCGGTCGGCGAGCGGGGTCGCCCGGGCGAGCTGCAGCTCCCGCCCTTCCGCGACCCGGCCGCTCCGGATCAGCTCCACGACACGCGTGACGACCCGGATGAACTCGTCGTAGTCGGCCCGCACCCGGCCGAGCAGCTCGACCTCGTCGCGCGCGACGAACTGCAGCCGATCCAGGTCGTAGCCGAACTGGTTGAGCTGTCGGAGGATGGCGTCGAGGCTCCGGTCCTCGGGGACGAGCAGGGCGGCGGCCACACTGTAGAGCTGGGCCGTCGTGTCGTGTTGCATCTGGCGGTAGGCGGCGATCTTGCGCTGCAGTTTCACGAGGTCTTCCGACCGGCGATTCACCTCGCCGAGGACCTCGAGACCGACCGCACCGAGCGCGATCAGCAGGCCGACGATGATGAGGAATGCGACGAGGAGCTTGGTGTGCACCGCGGCCGGGATCCTGGCCACGAGACGCGGGAGCGCCCGCACGAGCGCGCGCATCACCGGCCGCCGTCTCGCAGGAGTGAGCGGAGGTCGCGCAGCATCTCATCCGGATCGAACCGGACGCCCATGTACTGGACGCGGAGCACACCCTCACGGTCCACGAGCGAGGTGAGGAAGGTGTGGTCGA
>QHSB01000682.1 GCA_003220335.1 Candidatus Rokuibacteriota bacterium | reverse complement strand
TACCAGCTTCCCGGCTCCAACGCCATCGACACGATGAAGGGCGCGACGAAGTTGATGGACGAGATCAAGGCGCGGTTCCCTGCCGACCTCGACTACGTGACGTCGCTCGACACGACCCTGGCCGTGAGCGCCGGGATCCGGGAGATCGTCAAGACCCTGGTCGAGGCCCTCATCTTGGTCGTCATCGTCGTCTTCGTCTTCCTCCAGGGCTTCCGCGCGACCCTCATCCCGCTGCTCGCGGTGCCGGTGGCGCTCGTCGGCGCCTTCATGGTCTTTCCGCTCCTGGGCTTCTCGATCAACACGCTGTCGCTCTTCGGCCTCGTGCTGGCCATCGGCCTCGTGGTGGACGACGCTATCGTCGTGGTCGAGGCGGTCGAGCACCACATCGAGGCGGGGCTCTCGCCCCGGGACGCCGCCTTCAAGGCGATGGAGCAGGTCTCGGGACCGGTGGTCGCGATCGCGCTCATCCTGGCGGCCGTGTTCGTGCCGACGGCATTCATCCCCGGCATCACGGGGCGGATGTATCAGCAGTTCGCGGTGACGATCGCCGTGTCGGTCCTCATCTCCGCGTTCAACGCGCTCACACTGAGCCCGGCGCTCTCGGCACTGCTCCTACGGCCGCGGCGGGAGATGCGCGGCCCGCTGGGGGCGTTCTTCCGT
>QHSB01000681.1 GCA_003220335.1 Candidatus Rokuibacteriota bacterium | reverse complement strand
TCTGATCCGCAAGTCGGCCCTGTCGATGATCCTCCTCCTCGTCGTCGCCGTATTCGCCGGCCTCATCGGCTCACGATTGCCGGGCGGCTTCGTCCCCGACGAGGATCAGGGGTACTTCTTCGTCAACGCCCAGCTTCCGCTGGCCGCATCGCTGGATCGCACCGCGGCCGTCAACGACAAGCTCGACGCCATCTTCAAGACGACGCCCGGCATCAAGTACTACACGGGGGTGGCGGGCTTCAGCCTGCTGAGCCTGGTGACGACCACCTACAACAGCTTCTACTTCATCACGCTCGACGACTGGGATGCGCGCAACAAGAAGGGGCTCACCGCCGACGTGATCATCCGCCAGCTGAACCAGCGGCTGGCCGGTGTGCCCGAGGCCCAGGTCTTCGCGTTCTCGCCGCCCGCCATCCCAGGCATCGGGACATCCGGTGGCGTGACCTTCATGCTGGAGGATCGCGCGGGCAGGGACCCCGCGTTCCTGGCCGAGAACACCGAGAAGTTCCTCGCCGCCGCGCGGAAGCGACCCGAGTTCGCCCGGCTCTTCACCACCCTGCTGCCGAGCGCGCCGCAGTTCTTCGCCGAGGTCGATCGCGACAAGGTCCTCAAGCAAGGGATCACGCTGGCCTCCGTGTACCAGGCCCTGCAAGCGTTCCTGGGCGGCGCCTTCGTGAACTACTTCAACCAGTATGGACGCGTCTGGCAGGTGTACGTCCAGGCCGAGGGGGAATTCAGAACCCGGGCCGAGAACGTCGGTCAGTTCTACGTGCGCAACGCGGCCGGCCAGCCGGTGCCGCTGTCCACGCTGGTCACCATGCGGCAGGTCAACGGCCCGGAGTTCACCACGCGGTTCAACGAGTACCGGGCGGCGCAGATCAACGGAATCCTCGCGCCCGGGTTCAGCACCCGACAGGGCATGCGCGCGCTCGAGGCGGTCTTCGCGCAAACCATGTCCCGCGAGATGGGCTTCGATTACTCGGGGATGTCGTTCCAGGAGAAGGTGGCCGAGGAAGGCGTCCCGCCAACCGCCGTCTTCGGCTTCTCGCTGCTCGTGGTGTTCCTGCTCCTGGCCGCCCAGTACGAGAGCTGGACGCTGCCGTTCGGCGTCCTGCTGGGCACGCCCATCGCCGTCCTCGGCGCCCTCGGCGCGCTCTGGCTCGGCCGGCTCGAGCTGGACGTGTTCTCCCAGATCGGGCTGGTCATGGTGATCGGCCTGGCCGCCAAGAACGCCATTCTGATCGTCGAGTTCGCCAAGGAAGAATACGAGCATGGCGCCTCGCTCGTGGATGCGGCCCTCGCCGGCGCCCGCGTCCGGCTACGCCCGATCCTCATGACCGCCTTCGCCTTCATCCTCGGTGTTTTTCCCCTCGTGATCTCGAAAGGCGCCGGCGCCAACTCCCGACAGATTCTGGGCACGACCGTCATCGGGGGGATGCTGGCCGCGACGCTCATCGCCGTCTTCATCATCCCGGTCACGTTCTACGTGAGCGAGCGCTTCCGACGACAGTCCGGACACGCGCCGCTGCCGGACGTGGTGCCCGCTCCGATCAGCGGCGGGACGAACGGCGAGCATTCAACGGAAGGCAAACACCCATGACGCGCTCCGCGAGGATCGTCTCGAGCATCGTCGCGGTCGCGCTTCTGGGCGGCTGCGCGATCGGACCGAACTACACGCGCCCGTCCGTGGCCGAGCCTCCG
>QHSB01000680.1 GCA_003220335.1 Candidatus Rokuibacteriota bacterium | reverse complement strand
GCCCGTTGCCCTGGGCACCCGTGAATCCCACCACGTTCGCGACCGCCGGGTCGTGCCCGACGATGTCCACGATCTCGGTCAGCTTGGCCTGCATCGCCTGGAACGAGATGTCCTGGGCCGCCTGAATTGCCCCCTGCAGCCGCCCCGTATCTTGTTGAGGAAAGAATCCCTTCGGTATCACCCAGAACAGGTAGCCGTTCACTGCGACGGTCAGGAGGGTCACGGCAAGCACGCCGCGGGGATGACGCAGCACCCACGCGAGACTCGTCTCGTAGCGGCGCCGCATCCACTCGAAGGCCTGCTCGCTCGCCTGGTAGAGGCGGCCGTGCTCGCCGTCAGTCTCTCGAGCCAGGAGGGTGGCGCACATCATCGGGGTGGTGGTGAGCGATATCAGCAGCGAGATCCCGATCGCCGCGGAGAGCGTCACCGCGAACTCCCGGAAGAGGCGGCCGATCAGGCCGCCCATCAGGAGGATAGGCGTGAAGACCGCCACCAGCGAGAGGCTGATGGCGAGCACCGTGAAGCCGATCTCCCGGGCCCCGCGGAGCGCCGCCTCGAGGGGCGGGAGACCGGCCGCCCGATGCCGCGCGACATTTTCCAAGACCACGATGGCGTCGTCCACCACGAAGCCGGTCGCGATGGTGAGCGCCATGAGCGAGAGGTTGTCCAGGCTGTAGCCGAGCACGTACATCACGCCGAAAGTGCCCACCAGCGAGACCGGCACCGCCACCGCCGGGATCAGCGTGGCCCGAATGCTCCGCAGAAACGCGAACACGACCAGCGTCACCAGGAGCACCGAGATCACCAGCGTCAGCTCGACGTCGTGCAGCGAGGCGCGGATGGTCTGGGTCTGGTCCATCACCACCGACATGGTGATGGCCCCGGGGATCGCGCCGGCAAGCTCCGGGAGCAGGCCGCGCACTCCGTCCACCGTGTCGATGATGTTGGCCCCCGGCTGCCG
>QHSB01000679.1 GCA_003220335.1 Candidatus Rokuibacteriota bacterium | reverse complement strand
TACCTCGCTGCGGCGGCGGAATTTCCGCGGCCGGCCTCGCCCAATCGCGCGACGAGCCTCATCGGACGCCGTCTGCTCTCCGGACTGCAGGGCGCGCGGGCCGACAAGATCGCCGACGGCATGCCCGCCGGGCTCGTCGACGTGGGCCGGCACGCGCTGCGCTCGGCGCCGCTGACCGTGCAGGTGCCCGATCGCGCGTATCGCTGCGTGATCCGCGGCGACCTCGACGTGGTGCTGCGGCTCGAGGGGAAAGCGTGCGGTCTCGCCGAGGTCGTGGTGGGCGCGCCGGAGCCAGCGGCGCTCGTCGTGCACGCGCGCCGGCTGCATGCGTGGGCGCAAACCGTCGAGGCGCCGGCGGCGGGCGAGAGCCGCACGGTGCGCACGCTCGGCGTGCTCGCCTTCGAGCCCGAGACCGACGGGCCGGTCGGCGTCACGGGCGTGTGGCGCTGGACGCCGATTCCGCGCGACGATCCCGCCTTCTATGGCTTTCTCGCCGAGACGCTCTCCGTGCTCGCGCAGCCGGCGCCGCCGGGCGGCACGCCACTCTGCACCTGGTGCGTCTATCGCGACGCCAGCCGGCGGACTGGGTATTAATTAATGGGGGGCCCCGAAATGGCCCCCCAAACCCCCCCGACGCTCAGCGCGTCCCGGGGAACCCGTGACGCGCCTCGAACGCCTGCCGACGCCGTGGCGCCCCTCCTCTAATCAGTAATCTTTCGGGTCGAGCAGATCGCGGAGGCCGTCGCCCGCGAGGTTGAACGACAGCGTCAGCGAGAAGATCGCGAGTCCCGGCCACCACGCCATCCACGGCGCCGACTCGAGGAACTGCTGCGCGGCGTTGAGCATCGTGCCCCAGCTCGGCGCGGGCGGCTGCACGCCGAGCCCAAGGAACGAGAGCACCGCCTCCGCGATGATCGCGATCGGAATCGAGACCGTGGCCTGTACGAGGAGCGAGCTGAAGATGTTCGGCAGGATGTGGCGCGCCATCAGGCGCAGGTCGCCGGCCCCGAGCGCGCGGGCGCCCTGCACGTAGTCCTCGGCCGCGGTCGAGAGGACGAGGCCGCGCGTGAGACGGATGTACGTGGGCGTCGCGCCCAGTCCGATCGCGATCGTCGCGTTGGTGAGCGAGGGGCCCATGATCGTCACGAGCCCGATGGCGAGGATCAGGAAGGGGAAGGCCAGCCACGCGTCGGTCAGCCGCATGAGCACCTGGTCCAGCGCGCCGCGATAGTAGCCCGCGACGAGACCGAGCGGCACGCCGACGGCGATGGCGAGCAGGATCGAGAACACGCCCGCCTGCATCGAGATCCGGCTGCCCCAGACCACCCGCGCGAAGTTGTCGCGGCCAAGATCGTCGGTGCCGAACGGATGCGTCCAGCTCGGCGCCTTGCGGATCTGGCTCCAGTCCGTGCCGACGGGGTCGGTGCGCGCGATCCACGGCGCGCCGATGGCCAGCACGACGAACAGGAGCACGATCACGCCGCCCACCACCGACGCCGGCCGGCGCAGCACGCGCCGCCAGCCGCGCCGTAGCCGCCCCGCCGACGCAGCACCGGCCGCGGCGACGAGGACGCCGGCCGCCGCGCTCGTCGGGCTCACGGGTTGCCACCGATGCGGATGCGTGGATCCAGCAGCGAGTAGGACGCGTCGACGAGCAGGTTGATCAGCACGTACGAGCTGGCCGTGATGAGCACGACACCCTGGACCACCGGATAGTCGCGCGTGAACACCGCCTCCACGATCAGCCGCCCGAAGCCCGGCACGACGAAGATCTGCTCGGTCACCACGGCGCCGCTCATCAGCGCGCCCGCCTGCAGGCCCAGGATCGTGACGACGGGGATCAGGCTGTTGCGGATCGCGTGACGGAAGATGACGGCGCGGCCCGCCAGCCCCTTGCTGTACGCCGTGCGGATGTAGTCGGCGCTCAGCACGCCGATCATGCTGTTGCGCGTCTGGCGCATGAGCACCGCCGCCAGCGCCGTGCCGAGCACGAACGCCGGCATCACCATCCGCTGCAGGTTGGCCGTCGGACTCTCCCAGAACGACACGAAGCCGGACGCGGGCAGCCAGCCGAGGTGCACCGAGAAGAACAGGATCAGCATGATCCCCAGCCAGAAGTTGGGAACGGACACGCCGCACAGCGACGCGCTGCTGGCCAGCACGTCCCAGACCGTGTTGCGCCGCACCGCCGCCAGCACGCCGGCGGGGATCGCGATCGCCAGCGCGATGAGCACGGCCAGGCAAGCCAGCTCGACGGTGATGGGCAGCTTCTTCGCAACGGTGGTGATCACGGGATCGCGCGTGCGGATCGAGCGGCCGAGATCGCCCCGGGCCGCGAGCGCCGCCCAACGCAGATACTGCACGGGGATCGGATCGTTCAGCCCGTACTTGGCGCGGATCTCCTCGAGCCCGGCGGCGTCCGCGTCCGTCCCCGCCATCACGCGCGCGGGATCGCCGGGGATCATGCGCACGCCCGTGAAGACGACGACGCTGATCACGATCAGCGTCACGATCGAGATCGCGACTCGACGGATCAGGAATTCGAGCACGCCCGTCGACTAGCGGCTCAGTTCCAGGACGTCCCCTTGATGCGGATCAGGCCATCGGGGATGGCCCGGTACCCCTTGAAGCTCTTCGGGAAGGCCACGATGTAGTTCAGGTGATAGATGTAGATGATGTTGCGCCGCGCGGTGAACATGTCGATGGCCTCGCGGTAGAGCGCGCGCCGCTGATCGAGATCGCTGATCTCGCGGGCCCGGTTCAGGAGCGCGTCGATCTTCTCGTCGCAGGCCAGCGTCGTGTTGAGGCTGCCCTTGCACGTCTGGTTCTGGTGGATGTTGCCGTCCGGATCCACCCGGCCGCTCCAGCCGATCATGACCTCGCCGACCCGGCGCTCGCCCGGATTGTTGATGACCGTCATCTCGAAGGCGTAGCCGCCCGCCTGGCCGGCCTCCGCGAGCAGCTTCTTCGCCTTCGCCACGTCGCGCCCGGGGCACTTGCGCGCCTTGTCCGCGAAGGCGCTGATGGGCGGGATCGGGGTGCAGCCGGGTGTGTAGAGGCCGTCCCACACCACCTGGTTCAGCGCCTCGCGGTCGATGGAGAGCTCGAAGGCCTCGCGCACGCGCGGATCGTTGGCCAGGGGCGTGCCGAGATCGCCCGGCGGGTTCTGCTTGCCCGTCTTGTTGCGCAGGTTGATGTTGATGCCCTGGTAGCCGAGTCCCGTCACGTTCGACAGCTCGAACCGGCCCTCGCGCTTGATGGCGGTGGCGTCGCTCGGCCGCACCATGTGCATGATGTCGATGTCGCCGGACCGGAGGTTCGCGAGGCGGACGTTGTCGTCGGGGATGATCCGGAAGATCACCTTGTCGAACTTTGCCTGCGACGGATCGAAGTAGTGGGGCGACTTCTCGACCACGATGCGGTCTTGCGGGACGCGCTCGGCGAACTGCCACGGCCCCACGCACACGGGCGCGGTGGCGAAGTTGTCGCCGAGCTTCTTCACGGCCGTCGGCGAGACGGGCATGCCCGCGCGGTCGGTCAGCTGGGCGAGCAGCGGCGAGAACGGCGCCTTGAGCTTGAGCCGCACCGTCGTGGCATCCACGACCTCGACGGCGTCCACCGGCGCCAGCTCGCTGGCGCGGTTCGACCCCTTGAGCGTGCGGTGACGATCGAGCGAGAACTTCACGGCCTCCGCGTCCATCGGCGTGCCGTCGTTGAACTTCACGCCCGACCGAAGCTTGATGGTGACCGTCCGCCCGCCATCGGCGATCACGGGCAGGGCGGCGGCCAGCTGCGGCGAGATCCGCAGGCCCTCGTCGATCTCGTAGAGCTTCTCGCAGATGTGCGAGAAGACGATGCGCCCGACGTACGTGCGCGCCAGCGTCGGATCGAGGAGGTCGGGGTCCTGGTTGAGCGCCACCACGAGCGTCTTCTTCTGCGCGTGCGCCGGGCCCGCGTGCAACGCGAGCAGAGCGAGCGCGGCCGTGACGAGCGAGAGCGCGGGTCTCATGCGACGCATGGGCGACTCCTCCCGGTTTCGATGTGCGCGATGGCGCGCATGATGGCTCAGGACGTCGGACGGTGGGCCACGGCGTCGGCGCGGGCGACGGCGAGCCCGTCCTCCGTCGCCACGCTCATCTGGTAGAACCCCGCGCGCCGTCCCTGCTTGACCTCGTGGGCCTCGGCGACCAGCACCGCCTGACCATGTGTGATCGGAGTTGCAGACGGAGTCTGCAATGGCCACGCCGTACGTCGAGGAATTCGATGCCGAGTGTCCTGGCCCACGGGTCGTTTTCGAGGCGCCGGCGCAGCGGGGACGGGACGATCTCGGCGTCGTTCACGATCGGCTCAGCATAGCAGGCGATGGCAGCGGCGTTGCTACTCGACAAGGGCATGGACAGGGTCGGCGCGGCCCTCGCGCTCGTGGCAATGCTTGCAAGCGGCTGCACAGCCGCGCGAGCGACGTCGCCGGCGCCGGCGCCCGCCGCCCTGCCCACCTCTGCCATCACCTCCGACCAGCGCGTCGTCGCCTATCCGCACGGGCGCTGGCTGCTCTACGGCGACGGCAGCGCCGCATCGCCGTTCGCCTGGGTCTGGATCCCCACGGGAGCGACCCCGCCGCCGCCCGCGCCGCCCGCCCGCTAGTCGGGCGCGGTGTATACTACGAAGGCTTTTCCGATGGAGAGGTGGCCGAGTCGGCCGAAGGCAGCCGCCTGCTAAGCGGTTACAGGGCCAAAAGCTCTGTCCAGGGTTCGAATCCCTGCCTCTCCGCCACGCGCCCTTAGCTCAGGTGGACAGAGCATCGGACTACGAATCCGGGGGTCAGAGGTTCGAATCCTCTAGGGCGCACCATTCTCTCGACGAGGCCTTCATGCGGGAGGCGCTCGACGAGGCGCGACGGGGCCTCGCCGACGGCGAGGTGCCCGTCGGCGCCGTCGTCGTCGTCGGTGGGGCGATCGTCGGGCGTGCGCGCAACGCGCCGGTGGCGCTCACGGATCCGACGGCGCACGCGGAAGTGCTGGCCCTGCGCGCGGCGGGACTCGAGACCGGCAACTACCGGCTGACGGGCGCCACGCTCTACGCGACGGTCGAGCCGTGCGCGATGTGCTGCGGCGCCGCGCTCCACGCGCGCGTGACGCGCGTGGTGTACGGCGCGGCCGATCCGAAGGCGGGCGCGGTCACGTCGTTGTATCGGCTGCTCGACGATTCACGGCTGAATCATCGAGCGACGGCGACGGGCGGCATACTCGCCGACGAGTGCGCGGCGCTGCTGCGACGGTTCTTTGAAAGCAGACGTTGAGTATGCGGAGGGGTGGCCGAGCCCGGTTGAAGGCGTCCGACTCGAAATCGGATAGGGGCGTAAGTCCCTCGGGGGTTCAAATCCTCTCC
>QHSB01000678.1 GCA_003220335.1 Candidatus Rokuibacteriota bacterium | reverse complement strand
CGCGCGAGCCCGGCGCGAGATCGGCGATCGCCACGCGGATCCGCACGTTGGCGTGGGCGACGGTATCACGCGCGACGGCGACACCGTCCACCACGTTGGTACGCCCGATGAACTCCGCCACGAAGCGCGTGCGGGGCCGGTGGTAGAGATCGTCGGCCGTCCCCGTCTGAGCCACCTTTCCCGCCTTCAACACCGCGATGCGATCGGAGATCACCATCGCCTCGCCCTGGTCGTGGGTGACGTAGAGCGTCGTGTTGCCGAAGGTCTCGTGCAGGCGGCGGATCTCGAAGCGCATCTCCTCCCGGAGGTTGGCGTCCAGGTTGGACAGCGGCTCGTCCAGCAAGAGGATCTCCGGCTCGACGACGAGCGCCCGCGCGACGGCCACCCGCTGCTGCTGGCCGCCCGACAGCTCACCCGGATAGCGTGTCTCGTATCCGGCAAGCTGGACGACGCGCAGCATCTCGCGCACGCGCGCCTCGCGGTCGCCGCGTGAGAGCCCGGGCTTGAACCGCAGGCCGTAGGCGACGTTCTGCGCCACGGTCATGTGCGGCCAGAGCGCGTAGCTCTGGAAGATCATGGCCATGCGCCGGCGCTCGGGCGGCACCACGCCCGCCGGCGACGACAGGCAGCGGTCGCCGACCCAGATTTCCCCCGCCTCCGGCGCCAGGAAGCCGGCCACGAGGCGCAGGGTGGTCGTCTTGCCGCAGCCCGAGGGGCCGAGCAGCGCGAGCAGCTCCCCCGGCTTCACCTCGAGCGACAGGCCGTCCACGGCGCCGACGTCGCCGTAGCGCTTCGTGAGGGCTTTCAGGACTACGCCCGGCATCGCGGCTCCGCGGCGCGCGTCACCGGCGCGCTCCGAGCACGTCACGGCCGAGCACGGCCTGGACGAGCGCGACGGTGGCGAAGGTGAGCGCGAGCATGACGAGGCCGAGCACGCTGATGGCGCCGAACTGGCCTTCCTCCTTGAGGTCGAAGATGACGACGGACATCACCTTCGTGTTCGGCGTGAATAATAGAATCGACGCCGAGAGCTCGCGGATCACCCCGATGAAGATGAAGCACCAGGCGGCGATGATGCCGCTCTTCGCCAGCGGTGCGGTGATCTCACGCAGAATGCGCAGCCGGCCGGCGCCCAGCACGCGTCCGGCGTCCTCGAGGTCGGCGGGGATCGCCCGGAACGTCGCGTCCGCCTGCGCGTAGCCGACCGGCATCTCCTTCGTGAGATACGCGAGGAAGAGGATCCAGAGCGTGCCGTACAGCACGAACGGCGGCCGCGTGTAGGCGATGAAGAGGCCGACGGCGAGGACGACGCCGGGGACCACGACCGGCGCCAGCGCCAGGAACGCGATGAGCTGGTGGCCGGCGACGAGCTTGCGGTTGGTGACGTAGGACAGCACGGCGACCATGGCGGCCCCGATGCACGCGGTCATCACGCCCAGCTCGAGCGTGTTGACGATGGCCGCGCGCGTCGCGCCGTACTCGAAGAACGTGAACGTGAAGTTGCCGAGCGTGAGGTTGTCGCGGGTGAGCGGCTGCGCCCACGCGCGCGCGAAGGCAGCCTTGGCCAGCACGCCGTACGGCATGAAGATCGCGCACGACATCACGGCCAGGCACGCGCCGAGCGCGGGCCAGCGCCAGCGCCCCAGCGGAATGGTGCGCCGCTGGCCTCCCTTGCCGCCGACGGCCGCGTAGCCACGCCGGCCGAGCAGTTGCTTCTGTAGCTGGAGCAGGAGCGCGGTGGCCAGCAGCAGCGGGATGCTGAACGCCGCCGCCTGCTCGACCTTGGGCGGGAACTGAAAGAGCGACCAGATCTGCGTGGTCACGGTGTGGAAGCCGGCGGGCAGGGCCAGGATCGCCGGCGAGCCGAAGAGCGCCAGCGCCTGCAGCACGGCCAGGATGAAGCCGCTCGCCAGCGCGGGCAGCACCATCGGCAGCGTCACCGTGCGCGCGACGGCGAACCGGCCGGCACCCAGGATCGCCGCCGCCTCCTCGAGGTCGGAGGCGATGAGGGCCAGCGTGTTGGCCACCATGATGTAGACGTACGGGAACGTGTAGATCGAGACGATGAAGATCAGCCCGGGCATCGTGAAGATGTTGAGCAGCGGCCCCCCGGCGCCCGTCACCGACCGCCACAGCGTATTGATCAGGCCCGCGTTGGGTCCCGCCAGCATCACCCATGCGAAGGCGCCGAGGAACGGCGGCGTCACGAACGACGCGAGCACCAGGCCACGGATGAGCCCGCGTCCGGGCACGTCGGTGCGCGCGGTCAGCCACGCCAGCGGCGCTCCGAGGGCGACGGAGACGAGACCCACCCAGAACGCGAGAACGATCGTGTTCCACAGCGCCTTGCGCAGCGCGAGGTCGGTGAAGACGTCGCGATAGTGCGCGAGGGTGGCGCCGTGCTCGCCGCTGACGCTGAGCCACCCGAGCCAGCCGAGCGGCAGCGCCATCAGCACGACGAGCGCGAGCGCGGAGAGGATCCAGACCGGCAGCGCGCGGTCCACGCGCTAGGCCCCGAAGAACTCCAC
>QHSB01000663.1 GCA_003220335.1 Candidatus Rokuibacteriota bacterium | reverse complement strand
GCCGCGTGGGGATAGCCTGCGCAGTACTCGGTGGACAATGGTGGATAACGCCCGCCGCCAGCACCGGCGAGCGCTCAGGGGGTGCTGACGGTCAACGCACCCCGCCGCGCCGCGCGAACGTCGCGGACGGCGTCGGCATGCGACGCGGGTTGGCCCGCCAGCAGCGCGATCGGGGCGCCGCGTGCGAGTGGACGTGGAGGTCGGCGCGGCCGAGCGCGATACCACCGCGCCGGCGTCCTGCCCCGGGAAACGGCCCCAGGAGCGCCGCCGCGGGCTGCCGTCGCGCAGGCGTGAGGCGAGTGTCCACCTACACGCAGGGTGACACCGCGGTGTGACCGGCGTACCCGGCGACGCGTGAAGTTTCGGTTACGCGGAGCGGGGGCTCACGCGGGCACGCGCCGTGCCCGGCGGACCCCGATGGGTGCGGGCAAGCGCAGGTGCCTGCCCTCGAGCACGCTCCACCGATAGGTCGTCGCCTCGACGATCTCGAAGCCGCGCTCGAGCAGGAAATGCTCCGCCGTCGGCTGATGCGTCGTGGGGACCGAGCACTCGAGCCGCGCGAACCCGCGCTCGACCGCGAGCCCCTTGGCGTACTGCAGCAGGCTCTCGCCGATCTCTCGCCGTCGCTGCGTGGGGCGTACGACCAGCTCCTGCACGACGCCCAGCCCGCCCTGCAGCGTCAGCGAGGGATGGGTCGAGAGCACGAGGAGCCCGCAGACCGCGCCGTATGCCTCCGCCACGAGCACTGCGTGGCCGGGCGTCTGGCGCAGCAGCTCGAGCGTCCGCTGCAGCGCCTCCTCGCGCACCGGATAGCCGAGGTGCGCGATCAGGGTCACGATGTCGGCCACGTCGTCGGGAGCGGCCTCGCGAATCCGGATCGGGGTACGCATGCGGTCACGTATACGCCCGCCGTGTGTCGTTTGCGTGACCTCATGGTGAAGCTCTGGCGACGCGCCGGCGCCCCGTGCGGTTACTGGGTCGGCGGCTCCATCGGCAGCGGCAGCTGATCGGCGCCCGCGCCCGTCGCCGGCAGCGTGAAGCGCACGGTCGTCCCCTCGTCCTCGACACTGTCGATCGACAGCTCCCCGCCGTGCGCGAGCACGAGGTGCTTGACGATGGCGAGCCCGAGCCCGGTGCCGCCCAGCTCGCGCGAGCGCGCCTTGTCGACGCGGTAGAAGCGCTCCGTGATGCGCGGCAGATCGGCGCGCGGGATGCCGACCCCCGTGTCGCGCACGCGCACCTCCACGCCTTTGAAGTCGGGCGGGCCGTCCGGCCGTGCGCGCACGGTGACCCAGCCGCCTTCCCGTGTGTACTTGACCGCGTTGTCGACGAGGTTGATGAGGATCTGGGCGAGGCGGTCGTGATCGGCGTGCACCCCGAGGTCCGGCGGCTCGACGTCCGCGATGAGCCCGACGCGGCCCGCCTCGGCCTTCGGCCGCACGATGTCGAGCACCGAGCCGAGCACCTCGCCGAAGCGCACGGGGCCCAGACGCAGCGAGACCTTCCCCAGCTCGATGTTGGAGAGGTCGGTGAGGTCGTTGAGGAGGCGGCCGAGCCGCTCCGTGTGATGGAACGCGATCTCGAGGAACCGCCGGGCGTGCCGCCGCTCCTCCAACGCTCCGCCCAGCAACGTCTCGAGGTACCCCTGGATAGCCGTCAGCGGCGTGCGCAGCTCGTGCGAGACATTGGCGACGAACTCCGTGCGCACGCGCTCGAGCCGGCGGAGCGCGGTGACGTCGTGGAGCACCATGACCGCGCCGGACTCGCCGGCGCCGAGGCGCAGCGGCACCGCATTGATCTCCAGCATGCGGGCCACCGGGTGGCCCAGGCGCAGCTCGCGGCGCAGGGGGACCTCCTGGCCGCCGGCGCGCGTCGCGCGGAACAGCTCGTGCAGCTCGGCGCTGCGGATCACCTCCGGCAGCGGCTTGCCCTCGCCGCGCGCCGGGCCCACGCCGAACATCGCGCGCGCGCGCTCGTTCATGAGCACGATGCCCTCGTGCGCATCCACCGCGATCACGCCCTCGACCATGCCGTCGAGGATGGCGGTGGCCTTGGCGCGCTCCTCCTGGAGGTCGTCGATCTTCTCGCGCAGCCGGGCCATCATCACGTTCAGCGCGCGGCCAAGGGCGCCGAGCTCGTCGACCGAGCGCACCGGCGCGCGGGCGTTGTACTCGCCCTCGCTCATCCGCCGCGCGATCTCCTGCATCTCGACGACGGGCACGCCGACCGTGCGTGGCCCGTCGCGCACGGGCAGCGCGGTATAGAGCAGCGGCGCGCCGACCGACGCGCTCGTCCGCAGATCCCGGCCGATACCGCCGGCGAGCGCCGCGCGGATCTCAGGACGGTCGCGGTGGTTCTCGAGGCGCGGCAGTTCCGCCACCTCGACCTCGGAATCGCCCAGCACGAGGCCGTCGAGCGCGATCAGGGTCACGCGCGCGCCGGTGGGGGCGGCCGCGCGAACGGCGAACGCCCGCGCGACGGCCGGCGGCGCGGGCCGGACCAGGAGCGCGCGCGCATCATCGTGCAAGAGCCGGGCGGCCGTGGCCAGTCGGGCCTCGAGCGCGTCCACGGCGAAGGCCTCGAGGGCGTGATTCAGATAGATGCCGGCCGCGATCATGCTCAGCGCGACGAAGCCGACGAGCGTGAGCGTGAGCTTGACGGCGATGCGACTGCGGACGAACTCGAGGGGCCCGGTCATCGGGGCATCATAGCCCGCTCGAGCGCCCACCGGCGCCGCTTAGGTTAGGTTGACAATATTCTCATAGTTAGGTATACCTAACTTCGCTGCACACCACGACCCCGAGGAGGCCGCGATGAAGCGGCTCGCGATGACGTCCTTCCTGTTCGGCGGTTGCCTGGCCCTGCTGCTCGCGCTCGTCCCGGCCGCCGCCGCGCAGGAC
>QHSB01000662.1 GCA_003220335.1 Candidatus Rokuibacteriota bacterium | reverse complement strand
GGCCTCGTCGGCGAGCAGCACGGTGACGGCGTTCAGCGCGGGATTGACGGCGGCCAGCCGCTCGAGCACGGAGCGCGTCGCCTCGTGACTCGAGATGCGGCGCGTACGGATGGCGGCGGCGAGCTCGACGGCGTCCCAGCGCCACAGGTCGCGTTCCATGGAAACCTCCTCGCGTGCGCTGGCGATCTTACACCCTCGCTGTGATATCTTCCTCGCACCCGGAGGACCCCATGACCGTTCGCCGCCTCGTCGCCATCATCGCCGCCCTCGCCGCGCTCGCCCTCGGCGGTCCCGCGGCGGCCGAGACCACGCTGCGCGTGGTTCTGCACTCGGACCTCAAGATCGTCGATCCGATCTGGACCACCGCCTACATCGTCCGCAACCACGGCTACATGATCTACGACACGCTGTTCGCGATGGATGCCAAGGGCGAGATCAAGCCGCAGATGGTGGACAAGTATGAGGTGAGCAAGGATCAGCTGACGTACACGCTCACGCTGCGCGACGGGCTCTCGTGGCACGACGGCAAACCGGTCACCACCGAGGACTGCGTGGCGTCGATCAAGCGGTGGTCGGCCAAGGACTCGATGGGCCAGAAGCTGATGGGCTTCGTGAAGGACATCCAGATCGTCAACGCGAAGACGTTCAAGATCGTGCTCAACGAGCCGACCGGCCTCGTGCTGGGCGCGCTCGGCAAGCCGTCCTCCAACGTGCCGTTCATGATGCCCAAGCGCGTGGCCGAGACCGATCCCAACACCCAGATCTCCGACTTCACGGGCTCGGGACCGTTCGTCTTCAAGAAAGAGGAATGGAAGGCCGGCGACAAGGCCGTCTACGTGAAGTTCGACAAATACAAGGCGCGCGCGGAGCCGCCCTCGGGCCTCGCCGGCGGCAAGGTCGTCAAGGTGGATCGCGTCGAGTGGAAGTGGATCCCTGACCATCAGAGCGCGGTCAACGCGCTGCTGGCCGGCGAGATCGACTACATCGAGGCGGTGCCGCACGACCTGCTGCCCGTGGTCAAGCAGGACGCCAATGTCAAGCTCGTGGACTACAACCCCCTCGGCAACCAGTACACGTTCCGCTTCAACACGCTGCACAAACCGTTCGACAACGCCAAGGTCCGTCAGGCGGTCTTCTATGCGTTCAACCAGGAGGACTTCCTCAAGGCCGTCATCGGCGATCCCACCTACTACAAGGTCTGCAAGTCCTTCTTCCCCTGCGGCTCGCCGATGGCCAGCACCAAGGGCATGGACGGACTCCTCGAGTCGAACTTCGAGAAATCCAAAGCGCTGCTCAAGGAGGCCGGGTACGACGGCACACCGGTCGTGCTCATGCAGTCCACGGACCTCGCCGTCCTCACGAATCTCGCGCCGGTGGCCAAATCGCTGCTCGAGAAGGGCGGCTTCAAGGTTGACATGGTCTCGATGGACTGGCAGACGCTAGTCGCGCGCCGGGCCAAGAAGGACCCTCCCGCCGCGGGCGGCTGGAACGCGTTCCTGACGGGATGGGTGGCCGCCGACATCCTGAATCCCGTGATGATGGGCTTCATGAACGCCTCCTGCGAGAAGGCGATGTTCGGCTGGCCGTGCGACAAGGAGATCGAGAGCCTGCGCGAGCAGTTCGCGCGCGAGACCAATCCGATGAAGCAGAAGACCATCGCCGAGGCTGTGCAGGTCCGGGAGACGCTGTACCCGACCCACATCCCGCTCGGCCAGTGGTATCTGCCGATCTCGACCCGTAAGAACGTGGACGGGATCATGACCGCGCCGGTGCCCGTCTTCTGGAACGTCACCAAGAAGTGAGCTGATGCGGCCGTAGGGGATGTTGCCGTACATCGGCCGCCGCCTCCTGGCCACGATTCCCGTCATGGCGGTAGTGGCGGTGGTCGTCTTCTCGCTGCTGCGCCTGACCGCCGGCGACCCGGCCGCCATCATCGCCGGCGACAACGCCACCTCGCAGGACGTGGCGGCCATCCGCGCGCGACTGGGCCTCGATCGTCCGCTCGCGGAACAGTTCGCGATCTGGGTCGGCCGGGTCGTGCGCGGCGACTTCGGCGAGTCGTTCTTCTTCAAGAAGCAGGTGAGCGAGCTGATCCTCGACCGCGTGGAGCCGACGCTGGCGCTCTCGGTGTGCACCCTCGGGCTGACGATCGCGCTGGCCGTCCCGCTCGGCGTGCTGGCCGCCTGGAGGCGCGGCAGCTGGATCGACCGCGCGGTGATGGGCT
>QHSB01000661.1 GCA_003220335.1 Candidatus Rokuibacteriota bacterium | reverse complement strand
GAAGAGCCAGCACACCATGGCCGTCGTCTTGGCGGTGAGGAACGTCGACTCCTTCATGTTCTGGCGGAGCTCCGGGGACACGCGCAGATACCAGAGGCCGGGCACCACGGTGCCCAGCAGCGTGCCGCCGATCGAGCCGGCCACGAGCAGCGACGCGAAGTCCTCGCCCTCGTAGATGCCGAGCGCGATGCCGAGCACGAATCCGGCGAGGCTCCACCAGAGCACCGGCTTGAGAAAGCGCGCCATCACCGCCAGGTACATCGCCCCCAGCGCGCCGATGGCCGCCGACTCGGTCGCCGTGCAGATGCCGAACAGGATCACGGCGAGCACGACGGCGGTCAGCACGCCGAGGGGCACGACCGAGATGCACAGCTCCCTCAGGATCTCGAGCTGCTCGCCGTCCATGCGCCAGAAGTACACGAGCAGCAGCGCTCCGAAGACGGCCGCCAGCGACCAGAACCACGCGTAGAAGTGCGCGGGGACCTGTCCCGTCGTGGGGTCGGCTTTCGCGTCCCGGAGCGACGTCATCTCTTCCGGCGGGCCTTCAGTCTTCGCCTTGGCGGCGTCGGCGGGGTCACCGGCCGAGCCGAGCTCCTGCGGCGTTTCATCCTGGGCGGCGGTTGTCGTCACCGGGGTCGCCGGGCTCGGCGCCGTGGCGCCGGCCAGTGTGGCCGGCCCCGGCGCGGCCGCGGTCGGCACCACGGCGGGCGCATTGTAGATGACGACGTACCACCACGTCGCGGCGAAGGTGCCGAAGGTCAGGAGGATCGGCACCGACACGACGAGGAGGTTCTGGGCGATCACCCGATAGCTCGCGAGGCCGCGCACGAGCGCGGGCCGCAGCGCCGCCTTGATGAGGCCGGGGATGACGCTGCCGCCCGGACGGCTCTCGAGCCGGCGGAGGTAGTCCGGCACCTTGACGCGGTACTGGTCGGGCGGCAGCCTGGGCGCGATCTTCGGACTGATGATCGCCCAGCCGAGGATGTAGATGAGGTAGAGAAAGGTCAGGAAGAAGCCTGGCAGCATCGCCGCCGCGTAGAGCTTCACGATCGACTGGCCCGCCACCGCCGCGTAGACGATCAGCATGACCGATGGCGGAATGAGGATGCCGAGCGTGCCGCCCGCGGTGATGGCGCCCGACGCCAGCTTCACGTCGTAGCCGGCATTGAGCATCGGCCGGAGGGCGATGACGCCCATGAGCACGACGACGGCGCCCACGATGCCGGAGGCGATGCCCCAGAACGCGCACACGAGCAGCGTGGTCACCGCCAGTGAGGCCGGCACGCGCCGGAACGCGAGCTGCACGGCGTGGAACATGCGGTCCACGAGCGCCGCGCGTTCCATGATGTAGCCCATGAAGACGAACAGGGGCACCGACAGCAGCGTGTCGTTCGTCATGACTCCATAGGTCCGCTGCACGACGAGGTCGAAGATCCGGTTGTCCCACCAGTGGTGGCCGGGCGTCCAGAACGCGATGTAGCCAAAGACCATGCCCAGGCCCATGAGCGTGAAGGCCGTCGGAAAGCCCATCATGATGGCCACCACGATGAGCCCGAGCATCGTGAGGCCGAGCCACGGATCGCTCACGGTGTCTTGCTCTGGCGGTCGGTCTCGTCGACCACCGTGCGGTGGCGCGCGGCCTCGTCGATCGCGTGCGCGCCCTCCATGGCCTGGCGCCGCGACTCCTCGTCGACGTACTCGCTGCGGCCGAGCTGCGTTTCGATGACGTCGATCTCCTCGACGTCCTCCAGGCGCGATGGCCAGGCGCCGGTGCGGATCGCCACCAGGCACCGGACGATCTCGGCCATCCCCTGCAGCAGCACGAGCGCGCCCGCCACGGGGATGACGCTCTTGAAATGGTAGACGGGCGGCCCCTCGGCGGTGACCGTGGAGTGCTCGCCGATGCGCCAGGAGTCCGCGGCGAAATCGGCGCCGGCGTAGATGAGGCCGATCATGCCGGGGATGAAGAACAGGAAGTAGAGAATCAGGTCGAGCGACGCCTGCGCCCGCGGCTTCATGTAGATGTAAACGAAGTCGGCACGCACATGGCCGGCCAGCGCCAGCGTGTAGGCGCCGCACAGCATGAACAGCGAGCCGTAGAGCATGTTGTTGAGATCGAAGATCCAGGCGGTCGGCGCGTTGAGGATGTAGCGCTTGAACACCTCGATGGAGACGACGAAGGTCAGCGCGACGATCAGCCAGGACGCGGCCTTGCCCGACCAGTAGCTGACCAGGTCGATGGCGTGGATGAACCGGAGAGGGCTCATGAGATGGGGGGCCGGCGGCGGCCCCCCTGTCCCCTAGCTCTTCTTCTGCGCGGGCGCGGACTTGGCGCCGAAGTAGTGGTTGTACGCCATGCGCCGGCTGACGTTGGTGTCGAGGTCCCACTTCACCGCACGCGCGGCGAACGCCTTCTGCGACTCCACGATCTCCTTGAACATCGGGTTGTCCGTCGACTTCTTGTCCACGACCTGGTCGTAGACCTCGAGCTGCTTCTGCAGCACGGAGTCGGGTGTCCGGTAGAAGCGCACCTTGTCCTTGGTCTG
>QHSB01000410.1 GCA_003220335.1 Candidatus Rokuibacteriota bacterium | reverse complement strand
CGCGCCTCCAGCGCGACGCCGCACTGATCGCAGAAGCGGTTACCCTCCGGGTTGGCGGAGCGGCACTGGGGACAAACCATCCCTCGGAAGATACACCGGGCGCCGGGCGCGGCGCGGTCAGACGATCTTCTCGTACACCCCGGGCGGAATGACGCGATAGACGCGGATCGGCTGCGAGACGTTCTTGAACATCTGCTCGCCGAGGCTCTCGAGCACGAAGTGCTGTCGGATCCGCTCGGCGGTGGCCGGGCCCACCACGATGTCGCCGCCCTGGGCGAACGCGGCGAAGCGCGCCGCGACGTTCGTGGTGGAACCGCTCGCGGTGAAGGTCCACCGCTGACCCGCCCCACCACCGAGCTTGGTGGCGCCCACGAGCGCCTCACCGGTGTTGATGCCCATGTGCAGCGCCACGGGCGGGAAGAGGCCGCCGTATTCCTCGTTCAGCGTCGCCGTCCGCTGCCGGATGGCGAAGGCCGCGCGCGTCGCGCTGAGAGCGTGGTCGTGCGAAGCCGCAGGCCGTTCGACGGCCGAGGCGAGCCCGCGATCGGACTGAAAGATCACCATCAGGCCGTCGCCGGCCGTCTCGCTGATATCACCGTGGTGCAGTTGAATGATCTCGAGAAAGGACGAGAAGTACGTCTGCACCAGCTGGTTCAGCCGCTTGGGCTCGAGCTGCTCGGAGAGCCTGGTGTAGCCGGCGATATCGAGGAAGAGCACCGACACCTCGACGCTCTTCTTCTCCAGCTCGGTGGCGTTCGGGTTCTGCTCGAGCAGGCGCTTGACGGCTTCGGGGACGAACTTCGACAGCTCCCCCTTCAGCTGCTCCAGGAGCTCCAGGCGCTGGCGCGACTCCTGGAGATTCTGCAGGGCGGTGGCCAGCTCCGTGTTCTTCGATTCGAGCTCCGTGTAGGCCTCGGCGAGGCGCCCCGTCATATCGTTGAACGCGCTCCCGAGCTGGCCCAGCTCGTCGCGCGCCGCCATCGGCGCCCGGGCGCTGAAGTCGCCCGCCCCCACGCGGCGGGCGACATCCGCGAGCTGCTCGACGGGGCGCAGCACGATGCGCCGCATCGCGACGGTGAGGACGGCGCCGGCGGCCACGATGGTGAGGATGCCGATGGCGAGCTGACGGTTCCGGTGCCGCGCGACCTCCGCGAACACGGGCTCCATCGAGTTGGCGACGCGCACGACGGCGCGCACCTGGTGATCGCTGCCGTGGCAGCCCTGGCACTTCTCCTGGTTGCGGATCGGCGTCAGCAGGGTGAAGTACCGCGTGCCGTTGCGCGCCTCGAGCGCCTCCTGGGTGGCCACCGTCTCGATCGCCCTGGCGAAGAGCGGATCGTCGATCTTCTTGCCGGGCGGCCGCGCCATCTTCCTGATGTTGCTCATGACGTCGGCCGCCAGCCCGGCGTTCTTGTCGACCTCCATCGCCGTGCTGAGGTCGGTGAAGGCTTCGACGCCCGTGCGCCGATAAACGTCGAAGGAGTCCACCGGCGAGTTCTGCCGCAGCTCCTGGATCACCGTGCGCGTGACGTCGGGGCGCTCCTGGAGCATCGCCCCCTCGATCGAGGCCACGAGGGTGGCCGTGAGCCGTCGCGCCGCGATCTTGTTCTGCTCGATCAGCAGAGCGGCCTCGCGCTGGATGGTGAGGAGGGTGGACACGCCGAAGCCCACGATGAGCACGACGACGATGAGGAGGCCGATCTTCAGCGCGAGCGGCGAGCGGAACACGAGCTCGCCTCAGCGACGCGCGGCCCGCGCGGCGTCGCGGTACTTGCGCTCCGCGGCCGGCCGGTCGCGGCGCTCGGCGAGCGCGCGGCCCTCGTTGAAGCGCGCCTGGGCGCTCGCGGCGCCGCCGTCGGGTACGCGCAACGGCGGGTCGTCGACGGCGTGTGCCACCATCGCCATCGCCGGCCACGCGAGCCCGAGCACCAACCAGCGCATCGCGGCGATGGTAGCATCTGGCGCGTGAACCTGGCGCGGCTCGGAGACGAGAGCGTCGAGCGCTTCGGCGAGTACACCGCCCTGCACTTCGAGGGGCGCGACCTCACCAATGTAGACCAGCACCGGACGGCCGCGCGCGTGGCGGCGGCGCTGTCGCGCATGGACGTCGGCCCCGGGGACCGCGTCGTCGTGCTGCTGTCGAACTGCCCCGAGGTGCTCGCGGCCTACACGGGCATCCTCGGTGCGCCACATCCTCGCGGACTCCGCGGCGAAGGTGGTGATCACCGCGCCGGAGCTGGCGGCGAAAGTCGAGGGCTGGGGCGGACCCATCATTCTCGTCGGCGGCCACTGGGACGAGTGGCTCGCGCACGAGTCGGACGTGTTCGCCACCGTCGAGCGCGCGGACGGCGAGCTCGCCGTGATCCTCTATACCTCGGGCACCACGGGCGGCCGAAGGGCGTGGCGCTGTCCCATGCCAACCTCACCGGCAACGCGCGTGCCGCCGCCAGCCGCTACGAGCTGGACCGCGAGCGGTGGAACCTCGGCGTCCTGCCGCTCTCGCACCCGTACGGACTCGTGACGCTGAACGCCGGGAACATCCTCGGCACGAAATCGGTGCTGCTGCGCTGGTTCAACCCCGAGGCGGTGCTGGACGCGATCGCGCGATACGGGTGAGATCGGCGTGCGCGGACCGAACGTGATGCTCGGCTACTACGGCCTGCCCGAGGAGACGGCGCGCGCCCTCCGCAACGGCTGGCTGCACACCGGCGACGTCGGACGGCTCGACGCCGACGGATTCCTCTACGTCGTCGAGCGCAAGAAAGACCTGATCATCCGCGGCGGCTTCAACGTGTACCCGCGTGAGGTCGAGGACGTGCTCTACGCGCACCCCGCGGTGGCCGAGGCGGCGGTGGTGGGTGTCCGCGAGGTGAGCTGCGAGCACTGGCGGGATGACGGGCCGGCGGCGCACGCCGCCGGCCCGTCGCGAAGCGATTACTTGTCGCTCTCGTCCTCGATCTTGTCGGCGAGGTCGTCGACCGCCTCACCGACCTTCCGCTTCGCCTTGCCGAATCCCTCGCGGAGCTTGCCCGCAGCGCGCTCGGCGCGCCCCTCGGCCTCGAGCTCCGGATCGTTCAACGCCTCACCCGCCTCTTCCTTGATGTAGCCCTTGGCTTTCTCGGCCTTGCCCTTGATCTCGTCGCTATCCATGAATGCCCCTCCGTTTCGGACCTTGGTCCGAAAAAAACCTGTGCAAGGCGATTGCCAGCGGCCGTGTTCGTGCCGTTCCGCTACACGCGTAAGCGTTGATTTTTTCTGATTTGGCCAATTTGCGCGTCAGCCATCTGACGCAGCCGGTGGTAGAAGTTTACCTTTGGACCGACGAGGGGTTGCGTAGCGCGTTGCACGATGCTAGCCTCTGCTCACTTCGGTCTCATCCATTCTGTCATTCGGTATTCCTCGAGTAGGGTCAAAAAGGCTGGCAGTACACCGAAGGAGGAATGCATGTTGAGCCGTCACAGCAAGGCTCTCGCGATCCTGACGCTGAGCATCGCGGTCGCCGTAGGTGGCCTGGTTCTCACCCGCCAGGTGATCGCGGTCGCCGGTGAAGCGGATGCCGAGCGCCTGAATCGCTCGATTCTCGATTACATCGCCCAGAAGAACCCGCAGGCTCCCATCCGCGCGTTCCAGCGCTTCCCGGAGGCGCTCGTGGCGGAGGCGCAGAAATCCAACCTGGATCACTGCCTGGTGCTCGCACAGGCCGAGGTGGAGTCGGAGTTCCATCACGACGCGGTCGGGGCCGCCGGCGAGATCGGGCTGTTCCAGATCCTACCGAGCACAGCGGCCATCATGGAGCCCGTCGTCGGCCCGTTCAGGCGTCCGGTGGGCGTCAAGCTCGTGCGCGACGCGAAGAGCGTGCGCGACCTCGGCGATCTCGCCGATCCCGTCGTCAGCACGAAGTTCGCGATGGCCTATCTGCGGGACATCATGACGCGTAAGTCGAACGTGCGCGACGCGCTCACCGAGTACAACGGCGGCCCCGCCGGCCGCCATCCGCACTACTACCGGATGGTCATGGGCACCTACGTGGAAATCCTCGAGCGGGCCGATCTCCGCTGCCGGTTCCGTGAGACCCCGAAGCCGTCGCCCGCGCTCACGACGTTCCTGATCCGGGCGTAATCTCCGCCGTCGCAAACGGAAAGAAGCGCCCGCGCGCGGTCGCCACGACGCGCGCGGCGCCGAACTCCTCCAGGCTTCCCTCGACGTCGACGTAGCGCCCGTGATCGGCCACGAGACGGCCGCGCCCCAGCAACGGCGTCTCCGTCGGCGCCGGTCGCACGTAGCGCACGGTGAGCTCGCCCGTCACGGAGATCTTGCCGGTGGCGCGCACGACGGCGCCGCCGAGGATCTCGTCGAGGTAGGCCGCGACGATGCCGCCGTGCGCGGCGCCCGGCGGCCCTTCGTACACACGCGGCACGACGACGGGGGCAAGCACGCCCTCATCCGTCTTGAAGACGCGCACGTGCAGGCCCGACGGGTGCGCGGGGCCGCAACCAAAGCAGCGGTGGAAGGCGTCGCCCGGCCCGGGGGAATAGCGCTGCTCGACCAGACCCGTGAAGAGCCCGCGGAATGCTTCGGGGAGATCGGCGCTCATCGCGCGGGAGTGTAGCATCGGATAAGGTAGACGCTGCGGCGACTGGCGCCGTCCTACTCGCAGTGTGCAGGAGGCTCGCCCATGCACTCCCGCCTGCTCGTGACGGTCGCCCTGGCATCCCTCGGCGCCCTGGCCGGCTGCGCGCACAGCCAGAGCCCGGTCCTCTATCCCAACGCAAAACTGCAGCAGGTCGGCAAGGAGCAGGCCGATCGCGACGTCGGGGCTTGCCGGCAGATGGCCGACGAGTATGTGAGCAACCCGATGGCGAAGGACGCGGCCAGGGGCGGCGCGATCGGCGGCGTCGGCGGCGCCGCCGTCGGTGCCGTCGCCGGCGCGGTGACCGGCCACGGCGCCGGCCGCGGTGCGGCGGTGGGCGCGGCAACGGGCGCCACCGCGGGCGCCGTGCACGGCGCCGCGAAGGACGTCGGGCCGACGCCGGTCTACAAGGGCTTCGTCAACCGGTGCCTGCGCGAGCGCGGCTACGAGGTCGTCGGCTGGCAGTAGGCGTCGATCGCCTCCGCCAGCTTCACGTCGCGCGCGGTGACGCCGCCGGCATCGTGGCTCCAGAGCGTCAGCGTCACCTCCGAGTAGTGGATCGCGATGTCCGGGTGGTGCTGCTGACGCTCGGCGAGCTCGCCCACCCGGTTGACGAAGGCCAGCGCCGCGCGGAAATCGCCGAAACGGTAGGTTCTCTCGATCGCGCGGCCCGCCCGGCGCCAGCCCGGCAGGCGCGTCAAGGCAGCGCCGAGCGCGGCCTCGTCCAGTGTCACGTGCGCGAATCCTGCGTCACGTCCGCGTGTCCTGCGTCACGTCCGCGTGTCCTGCGTCACGTCCTCGTGAACTTCTGCAGCGACCGTATCTCACGCGGCGGATTTTCGTTCTTGCCCACCGCCGTCCAGGACACCTCCGCCACGTAAAGATCCCCACGCGAATCGACGGCGCAGCCGTGCGGCGCCACGAACTCGCCCGGCTTCTCGCCGGCGAACGGCCCGCCGATGCGCTCGACGAGGTCGCCCTTGATCGACAGCACGCTCACGCGCGCGCCGATGTTCGGCACCGCCTGGTTCACCGGCAGGTGCGAGGGCAGCTCGCCGACGAAGAACAGGTCGCCGAGGCGCGCGTCGGCGGCGAGCCCGCACGGACGGTGGAGGTTCTTCCACTGATCCAGGTATGTGCCGTCCTCGTCGAAGACCTGCACGCGCGAGTTCTCGCGATCGGCGACGTACACGCGGCCGCCGGCGTCGGTCGCGATGTTGTGCGGGATGTTGAAGCAGCCGGGATCGGTGCCGGGCGCGCCCCACGACTTCAGCAGCCGTCCTGTCGGATCGTACTTGTGCACGCGGGAGTTGCCATAACCGTCGGAGACGTAGACGTCGCCGGTGCGCGGCGAGATCGCGACGTGCGTGGGCCGATTGAACGGCTTGCCGCCGTGCGCGGTCGACGGCGTGTCGGGATCGCCGATCGTCAGCAGGAGCTTCCCCGCCGGCGTGAATTGCCGGACCGTGTGATGCAGATCGTCGGTGAGCCAGATCGTGCCGTCGGGGCCGATGGTGATGCCATGCGCGCGTCGGATGACACCCTCGCCCCACGAGCGCTTGAAGGCGCCCTCGCGATCGAACACGATCACGGGATGCGCGCCGCGGTTGAAGACCCAGACGTTGTCCTGAGCGTCCACGGCCACCGCCGTCGCCTCCACGAAGCTCCATCCATCGGGAAGCGTGCCCCAGCCCACCACCGGCTTGTAGCCCATCCGTGGCCTCCTCGCGCGCGTCGCGCGCCGCAAACGAGGCCTTATACTGCCACACGCCCGTGACCACCACCATCGGCGCTCGCGTGCTTCGCAAGGAAGATCGTCGTCTTCTCACCGGCCGCGGCCGCTACGTGGATGACGTCCGCCTCGAGGGGCTGCTCCACGCCGCCATCGTGCGCAGCCCGCACGCCCACGCCCATGTGCGCGCGATCGACGCGCGCGCCGCGCGTCGGCTGCCCGGCATCGTGGCCGTGCTCACCGCGCGCGATCTGCCTGAGTGCGCGGCCGGCGTTCCGCCGCTCGCGCCGTCGCCGGCCATGCGCGCGTACCATCACCAGGCGATCGCCGAGACGGTGGTGCGCCACGTGGGCGAGGCGGTGGCCGTCGTCGTCGCCGACGATCCGTACCGCGCGGCCGACGGCGCCGAGGCCGTCCGCGTGACGTGGGAGCCGCGGCCGGCCGCCGCGAGCGTCGAGCGCGCCACCGCACCGGGGGCGCCGCGGGTTTTCGACGACTGGCCCGACAACGTGGCGGGCGTGGCGACAAGCGCCGTCGGCGACGTCGCGCGCGGCTTCGCCGAGGCCGACGTCGTGGTGGAGGCGGCGCTCGACTTCCCGCGCGTGGCCGGCGTGCCGATCGAGCCGCGCGGCGTCGTCGCGCATCCCGCGACGGCGGATGGCCTCTTCACCCTCTGGTCCTCGACCCAGGTCCCCTACTCCGTGCGCGGCGCCGTCGCCGGAGCCCTCGGGCTCGGCGAGTCGCGCGTGCGCGTGCTGGCGCCCGACGTCGGCGGCGGCTTCGGCATCAAGGGGCACGCCTACGCCGAAGAGGTGCTCATCGCGGTGGTCGCGCGGCGGCTGGGGCGCCCGGTGAAGTGGATCGAGACGCGGCGCGAGCACTTCCTGACCGCGGCGCCCGACCGCGACCAGCGGCATCGCGCGCGGCTCGGCGTGCGCCGCGACGGCACCCTCACGGCGATCGAGACGCGCTTCACCCGCGATCACGGCGCGTACCCGACGCTCGGCGACGTGATCGGCCTCAACACCATCAACCACCTCGCGGGGCCCTACCGTATCCCGCACTTCGCCGGCGAGTGCGTCAACGTCGTCACCCACAAGACGTTCATGGGCGCGTACCGCGGCGCTGGACGCCCCGAGGCGGCGTTCGTCCTCGACCGCCTCCTCGACCGCGCGGCGCGGCGGCTCGGCCTGGACGGAGCAGACCTGCGCCGCCGCAACCTGATCCGCAAGGAGGCGATGCCCTACAAGCCCGGCCACACGTATCGCGACGGCGTCGCGATCACGTACGACCCTGCCGATTACGTCGCCGCCTTCGACCGCGCGCTGGCGCTGGCCGACTACGAGCGCTGGCGTGGCGAGCGCAACCGCCGGCGCGGCAGCGCGCGTCCCGTCGGCGTCGGACTCTCGGCGTACCTCGAGGGCACCGGCATTGGACCGTTCGAGGGCGCCGACGTGCGGATCGATCCCGACGGCACCGTGTTCGTCGCCGTCGGCGTGTCGTCGCAGGGCCAAGCGCACGAGACGACGCTGGCCCAGGTCTGCGCCGCCGAGCTCGGCGTGCCGCTCGAGCGCGTGATCGTGCTGGGCGGCGACACCGCGCTCATCGGCTTTGGCCACGGCGCCATCGCCAGCCGCGTCGCCGCCAACGCCGGTCCCGCCATCGCGCGCTCGGCGCGCGAGGTAGCGCGCCGCGCGCGCATCGTCGCCGGCGAGATGCTCGAGTGCGCGCCGGGCGACGTCGTGCTCGCGAACGGGCGCGCGCACGTCGCCGGATCGCCCGACCGCGGCGTGGCGCTCGGCATGCTGGCCCGCCGAGCCGCGCGCAGCCGCGGGCTGGCCGCCGAGGGCGCGCCCGGGCTACACGCGTGCCTGTTCTTCCATCCGGAGACGGTGACGTGGGCCTTCGGCGCCCACGCGTGCGCGGTGGAGGTCGACGTGGAGACCGGCGTGGTGCGGCTCCTGCGCTATGCGGCCGTGCACGACTGCGGGCGGCCGATCAACCCGACCGTGGTCGAGGGCCAGCTGCACGGCGGGATCGTGCAGGGGCTCGGCACCGCCCTGCGCGAGGAAATCGTGCACGACGCCGCCGGCCAGCTCCTCACCGGCACGCTGATGGACTACGGCCTGCCGCGGGCGGGCGACGTGCCGCCGCTGACCGTCGAGGCGCTCGACCACCCCTCGATGATCAACGAGCTGGGCATCAA
>QHSB01000660.1 GCA_003220335.1 Candidatus Rokuibacteriota bacterium | reverse complement strand
TCTGGCGCGGCGCGTGCATGCCTGTGCGCGGCATTCCACGAGCCTTGGCCGACGCCTCACGCGCAGCTTCTGCAAAGTCGTCAATGCCCAATATTGGATACGGTGAGCGCCCCGAACGGTAATATCTCGCGATGGTCGGCTTCACCCCCTCGAGATCTGAGGCCGCCGCGCGATGCCGTCCTAGATCCGCTCCCGCGGCTCGATCCGCCGCCAGCGGCCGGTATCCGACACGAACGCCGTCAGGATCCAGGAGACGGCGGAGATCACCAGCGCGCCGAGGAACGCCGCGCCGAAGCCGTGCACCTCGAAGCCGGGCACCAGCCGCGAGGTCAGCCAGAGGCAGAACGCGTTCAGCACGAAGATGAAGAGCCCGAGCGTGACGAGCGTGATCGGCAGCGTCAGGAAGATCAGGATGGGGCGCACGATCGCGTTGATGACGCCGAGCACCAGCGCGGCCAGGAGCGCCGGCCCCAGGCCGCCGAGATCGATGCCCGGAATGAGCGAGGCCGCCACCCAGATCGCGGCGGCGTTGATCAGCACGCGGAGCAGGAAGCCCACGCCCTACCCGCCGGTGAGCGCGACCCAGATCGCGCGATCGATCGAGAGCACCCCGGCGCCGCCGATCAGGATCGAGAGCGCCATCGCGATCAGCACGAAGTTGAACTCGTAGCCGGGGCCCTTCCCCGGCACGCCGAGGTTGAGGAAGAACCCGTGCTTGCCGTGCACCTTGGCGATGGCCACCAGCATGATGACGATGATGCCGACGGCGGCCGGGCGAACGAGCAGTCCGGTGAGCATGGCGCAGCCGCCCAGGAATTCGATGAAGGCGACCAGCATCGTGGCCGCCGGCGGCACGCCCATGCCCTGGAACATTTTGATGGTGCCCGCCAGCCCGGGACCGCCGAACCAGCCGAACACCTTTTGTGACCCGTGCGCGAAGAACACCACGCCGAGGGCGAGGCGTACGACGAGGTGCGACCAGGACGGATAGGTGCCCAGCACGGCGTCCAGCGCGGCTTCCATGTGGTATCCTCCCCCGTCGTGAGCCTGCGGTTCGCGATCGTTCCCGTGTCGCGGCGAGTCTACACCATCGCGTTCGGACTGAGCCTCGGCGTGGTGGCGTTGGGTATCGGCTGCCGCGCGCCCGCGCCGGACGCGCAGGATCGTGTCGCCGTCCAGACGCAGATGGTCAAGGGCCCGGCGGCGGCGCCGGTCACCATCGTGGAGTTTTCCGATTACCAGTGACCCTTCTGCCGCCGTGTCCAGCGGTCGCTGGATCAGCTGTTCAAGGAATACGATGGACGCGTGCGCCTGATCTACAAGGACTTCCCGCTGCCCTCGCACGCGCTGGCCATGCCCGCGCACGAGGCCGCCCGCTGCGCGGGCGAGCAGGGCCGCTACTGGGCCTATCACGACGTGCTGTTCGAGCGGCAGCCGCGCTTCGAGCGCGACGACCTGGTCGCGTACGCCATCAACCTGAACCTCGACCGCGAGCGCTTCGAGCGCTGCCTCGACGGCCACAAGATGCGCGTCGCGGTGGAGGCCGACCTCGCCGAGGGACGCGCCCTTGGCGTGCGCAGCACGCCAAGCTTCCTCATCAACGGCAAGCCGCTGGTGGGCGCCCAGCCCGTCGAGGCCTTCCGCGCCGCCATCGACAGCGCGCTGCGGGCGGCCCGCTGATGGCCTTCATGCGCGTGGTGCGCGGCGCCGACATCCCGGCCGGCCGGGGCTGCCTGGTGGAGGCGGGCCCGCTCACGCTGGCCGTGTTCAACGGCGGCAGCGGCCGCTTCTACGCCGTGAGCGCGCTGTGTCCGCACGAGGAGGGGCCGCTGGCCGACGGCTGGATCGAGGGCGACGCCGTCGTGTGTCCGTGGCACGGCTTCGACTTCGACCTGGCCACGGGCCAGTGCCGGGTGGCCGAGGATCTCTCGATCGGCGTCTTCGCCACGCGCGTGGTGAACGGCATGGTCGAGGTGGACGTTCCGTGATGCGATACGAGCAGATCTTCGTCCTCGAGGGCAGCGTTTCCGACGACACCGGCACGTGCGCCGCGGGCGATTACGCGCGGCGGCCGCCGGGTTGCGTGCACACGGTGCGCAGTACGGGCGGCGCACTCGTCCTCGCCGTGATGAGCGGCGGGACGGATTCCGTGCCCGACGGCCGTTCCTGACCGAGCGCAAAGGTGTTAGGGTGATCACCCATGGGCGAACGCGCGGTGAAACATGTACGGAAGTTCCTGGGACAGCGGTTGCGGGCGCTCCGCAAGCAGCGCGGATT
>QHSB01000659.1 GCA_003220335.1 Candidatus Rokuibacteriota bacterium | reverse complement strand
GTGCTCTGCTGGATGAACTTCGGCGGCCTGTCCCAGGACAGGATTCGCCGCTCGATCGAGCTGTTCGCGCGCGAAGTCATGCCCCGCCTTCGGTAGGCCGGTGAGAACGCCATGATCCGTCCGGCCGCCGTCCTGCTCGTCCTCGTGCTTCTGCTCGCGGGTCCCGTGGCCGGCGCCGAGTCCATTCGCGTCGGCTACCTGGGTCCCCTCACCGGCATCTTCGCGGCCGCCGGCAAGGACATGCTCGACGGCCTCAAGCTGGCCTTCGAGCAGGTCAACTACGAGGTCGCCGGGCGCAAGATCGAGCTGATCGAGGAGGACGACGAGGGCAATCCCGCGACCGCGCAGGCCAAGTACCGCAAGCTGGTCTCGCAGGACCGGATCCACGTGCTCGACGGTGTGCTGCTCAGCAACATCGGCTACGCGCTCGTCCCCAACATCGAGCGTGACCGCCTGCCCTCGCTCTTCCTCACCACGCCCGACGAGATCACCAAGCGCAAGTCGGCGAAGTACGTCATCCGCTCGAACTTCGCGGCGAGCCAGCCGATGCACGCGCTCGGCGATTACGCGGCCCGGACGCTCAAGTACCGGCGCGTGGCCGCGATCGCCATGGACAACAACTTCGGTCACGAGGGCATCGGCGGCTTCCAGCGCGTGTTCGAGGACGCCGGCGGCCGCGTCGTGCAGAAGATCTGGGCGCCGCTGAACACGATGGATTTCGCGCCGTATCTCACGCAGGTGCCGCGCGACGTCGACGCGGTCGTGCAGGTCTTCGTGGCCGGGCAGGCGGTGCGCTTCGCCAAGCAGTACGGCGAGAGCGCGCTGGCCGGCAAGGTGCCGCTGATCGGCACCGGCGTCTTCACCGACCAGTCCTCGCTGCAGGGCATGGGCGACGAGGTCATCGGCCACGTCGGCGCGCTGATCTGGGCGCCGACCCTCGATAACCCCGCCAACCGGGCGTTCACGAAGCTGGCCGAGGCCAGGATCAAGCGCACGCCGTCGTACTTCCACGCCGTCATGTACAGCTCCGGACGCTGGATCCTCGAGGCCGCGCGCGCGCTCGGCGGCAACGTCGAGGACCGCGACCGCTTCCTGGCCGCGCTGCGCCGGGCGAGCGAGACGACCGAGGATCCGCGCGGGCCGATCAAGCTCGACGAGTACAACAACCCCACGGAGAACGTCTACATCGTGCGCGTCGAGAAGACGGGCGGACGACTGCAGAACACCGTGATCCACACCTATCCCATGGTGTCGCAGTTCTGGACGTACCGCCCGGACGAGTTCCTCAAGACGCCCGCGTACGACCGCACGTATCCGCCCGTCACACCGTGAGGTGAGCACGGCGCGCTTCGGCTTCTTCTTCTGGCCGTGGTCACCCGAGTACACGGCGCGCATGGCGGGACTGGCCGAGCGCGACGGCTGGGATCTCCTCGGCATCGCCGACACGCCGGGCAACGCCATGGATCTCTGGGTCGCGCTCACCCTCGCCGCCACCCGTACCGAGCGCGTCGGCCTCGCGGCCTGCGTCACCAATCTCGCCACGCGCCACCCGGCGATCACCGCCGGCGCCGCCGCGTCGGTGGACGCCGTGTCGGGCGGGCGCGTGCTCCTCGGCGTCGGCCGCGGTCACAGCGGCGTCGCGAACCTCGGCGCCGCCGCCGCCGGTGGCTCCGCGTTCCGCGACGGCCTGCGGTTCACGCGCGCGCTGCTCGCCGGCGAGCGCGCGTCGCTGAGCGGCGGGCCGGCCACGCAGCTTCCGCCGCTGCCCCGCCGCGTGCCCGTGTACGCCGCCGCGTCGGGACCGGGAGCGCTGCGCGCGGCCGGCGCCGTCGCCGACGGCGCGTTCGTGAACTACGGGTTGCAGCGGCAACACCTGGCCCGTGCGCGCGAGCTGATCGGCTCCGGCGCCGCCGAGGCCGGCCGCGCCGCCGCCGATGTCGACACGTGGTGGATCGCGTGCCTCGACTGCGCACCGAGCCGTGACGCCGCGCACGCCACGCTCGGCAACATCCTCGGCTTCGTCGCCGCCTACATCCTCGGCGGCGCACCGGCCGAGCGCGGGGTGCCGCCGGACCTCGTGCCCGCCGTGCACGAGCTGCGCGCGAGCTATACGACCCGCCGCGCGGAGATGGACGCGGGGCTCGTGAAGCGCCTCGGTCTGTTCGATTATCTCAGGGCGCGGCTGGCCATCGCGGGCACGCCCGACGATTGCGTCGCGCAGGCGCGCGCCGCGCTGGCCGCGGGCGCGACGCGCCTCATGTTCACGGTCAGCCTGGCTGCCGATCCGGTGCGCACGGTGGAGTTGTTCGGGAGCGAGGTGCTGCCCGCGCTGAGGCGCGGCGGATGATCAGCGGGCGAGCAAGGCCGGTGACGCGGACGCATCGGGATAGGCGGCCAGCCTCGCCGCCACCCGCGACGATTCGATCTCGAGCGCGCCGAGGGCCAGCACGAGCAGCGCGAAGAGGATGGCGTAGAGAATTCGCATGCCGGTACGACGCTCGCCGGGCGCGAAAGGATTCCGCCGCGTCAGAATCTCTCGGCCGCTCCCCCGCATCCCAA
>QHSB01000658.1 GCA_003220335.1 Candidatus Rokuibacteriota bacterium | reverse complement strand
ATGGATGACCCGCTCGGCCCGCTCGACGTCGTCGAGCAGGTCGCGCAGGCGCTGCACGAGGCCGCGCCGGGCGGGATCACCGTCCTCGCGGTCGATGATCTGGTTGCCGATGTTGAGCGCGCGCAGCTTCTCGAGGACCTTGCGGTTGCGGTCCATCGCCTGCGTCTCGAGCTTCTTCCACGCCGGCTCCTTGATCTTGCCCTTGACCTTGCCGCGCGGCGCCTTGCCACCGCCGGTCTTGGCCTTCAGCTTCCGCGCCTTGTCCACCAGCTGGTCCCGCTCGCGCAGCAGGCGGTCGACGCCGCCGAAGGCGTTGACCACGGTGCGGGTCAGCTCGATCTCCTTCTCCTCGGTGAACTCCTCTTCGTTGACGTCGACGACCTCTTTGATGGAGATGTCGCCGCTCCGTAGCAGCTCGCGCAGCTCGCGGAACCGCTCGAGGGCCAGGTTGGTGCTGAGGATGGCCACCGTGACCTGGTTCTTGCCCTCCTCGATGCGCTTGGCCAGGGCGATCTCGCCCTCGCGCGTGAGCAGGGCCACGCGGCCCATCTCGCGCAGATAGAGGCGCACGGGATCCTCGGTGCGGCCCACCGGGCCCGGCGTGAGGTCGATCGGCTCCGCCGGCCCGTCATCGTCGTCGTCGGCCTGCTGCGGCTGGCGTTCGCGGCCGACCTCGGACGGCAGGCGCCCCGCCTTGGCGGAGTCGACCACCTCGATGTCCATGGCGCCGAACATCATCATGATGTCGTCCAGCTGGTCGAGCGACACGATGTCCGACGGCAGAGCGTCGTTCACCTCGTCGTAGGTGAGGAAGCCCTTCTGCTTTCCCATCGAGATGAGCCGGTCGAGCTCCTCCAGCTTGGGTTCTTCACTCATTGCCCTTGAACTCCTTGCGGGCCGTCGGGGCCCATCGGATGCGGATGGTCGACGGCGCGGTCGACCACCTGCGCGCTTCCACCCTGATGCTGATAGACACGGGCGCTGTCGCGCTGCACGGCGAGCAGGTCGTCGTCGACGGGCGCGTGCACGCCCTGCGAGGCCTGGGCGGCGCCGATCGACCGGCTGAGGTCGCGCACGCGCCGCCGTCCGCCCAGGAACTCGAGGCGGCGGCGAAAATGCTCGATGCTCGCGCGCGGGTCCGGCGTCGTGGTGTCCTCGACCACGAGCGCGGCCACCATGTGGCGCGCCTCGTCGGTCGCCAGCTCGGCGAGGAGGGCCGTGGCCGGAGTCGCCGGAAGCCGCTTCAGCGTCTCGACGATTTCCCGCAGGGCGGGATGCACGACGTCGGAGGGCTCGAGCAGCGGCAGGAGGACCGGGCGCGCCTCGAGATCGACGAGCAGCAGCGTCACCAGCTTGGTGACGAGCTTCTTGTCGTCGGCGGACGTCGGGCCGGCGGTGGTGGCCTTGCCGACGGGAGCCGGGGGCTTGCGGAGCGAGGCGGACAGCCGCTGCGCCTCGAACCAGAGCTGCGTGGCATCGACACCGAGGCGCGTGGCGGCCTCGCGGGACAGGGCTGCGGCCTCCTCGGCGTCGCCGACCTTCGACAGCATCAGCGCGACGCGCGCAAAGGTGTTGGCGCGGGCGCGCTGCCCCGTCCCGTCGGCGTCCCGGATCGTCCGCTCGAGCGCATATGACAGCAGGCTGCGCGCGCCCGCGATGCGCTCGGCGAACGCGCCCGCCCCCGCCGCGCGCAGGAACGTATCCGGATCGTGGCCGGCGGGCAGCAGCGCGACCTTCAGGCGCAGGGCACCGCCGCCGTCGAAGGCGCCGGAGCGATTGACCGCCCACGCGAACCCACCCGAGGTCGGCTCCAGCAGCTCTTCCGCGCGCTCCGCCGCCTTTTGCCCGGCGGCGTCGGCGTCGAAGAAGGTCACCACCTCGTCGCAGTAGCGGCGTAGCAGCGCGAGCTGCGCGGGCGTGAACGCCGTGCCCAGGGCGGCCACCGTCTCGGTGAAGCCGTGCTGGTGCGCCATGAGGCAATCCACGTAGCCCTCGACGATCAGCGCGCGGTTCTTCGCGCGCATCGTCTCGCGGGCGACATCGGCGGCGTAGAGGAGGTTGCCCTTCGTGTAGAGCGGCGTCTCGGGCGAGTTCAGGTACTTCGGCTGATCGTCGCCGAAGGCGCGTCCACCGAAGGCCACCACGCGCGACTGCAGATCGCGGATCGTGAACAGCAGCCGGTTGCGGAAGCGATCGTACGACCCGCCGCGGTTCTCGCGCTGCACGGCGAGGCCGGCCGCCACCAGCGTGTCCTCCCCGACCTTCTCGGACCTCATGAAGTCGGCGAGCCGGTCCCAGCCCTCGGGGGCGTATCCGAGACCGAAGCGCCTGGCGACCTCGGGATCGATCCCGCGCTCGACGAGATATTTCTGCGCGCGCTCGCCGGCCGGTGTCCAGAGCATCTCGGCATAGAAGCGCGCAGCGAGATCCATCGCACGGAACAGCTCCTCGCGGCCGGAGTCTCCGGGCTGCCCGCCGCGCTCCTCGGGCAGGGCCACACCGGCCGACTTGGCGAGCGCGCGCACGGCCTCGGGGAACGACAGCCG
>QHSB01000409.1 GCA_003220335.1 Candidatus Rokuibacteriota bacterium | reverse complement strand
GGCGGCCATGGTCTCGGTGGCGCAGCAGAAGCGCGTGCCGTTCCTCATCGACATCGGCGCCGCCGATCCGATCACCGCCAACGTGGCGAAGTCGGTGAAAGAGGGGCAGCAGAAGGTGCAGTACGTCTACCGCAACTTCCCGACCGGCTCGGGATTTGGGCGCACGGCCGTGCGCTACTTCACCGAGATCTTCGCGGAGGCCAAGGTCACGCCCAAGCGCGTCGTGCTGATGCACTGCAACGACCTCTTCGGCGTGAACCAGTCACGCGGTTTCCTGGCTGCCTACAAGGCGGCGACGCCGGCGTGGACACTGCTGGAGGACGAGGTGATCCCGTGGCCGGAGCCGCCGTCGGACCTCTCGACGGAGGTCGCGCGGCTGAAGGCGCTCAAGCCCGACGTGATCGCGCCGATCACGCGGCCGGCGAGCGCGCAGCTCCTGCTGCCCGAGATCCGCAAGCAGCGTGTCGAGTCGCTGGGCATCGTGGGCCCCGGCAGCCCCGGCCTCTACGAAGCGGGCCAGCTCGCCGCCCTCAAGGAGGATCTCGAGTACGTGATGGCCAGCAATCCGTGGCCGAACTTCCGCAACCCCAGGACGCAGCGCGTGGCCGAGGAATATCAGAAGCGCTCGGGCGGCCGCCTGTTCGACACGAACTCCGGCTATTCCTACGACGCCGTGTTCGTCATCGCCGACGTGCTCGAGCGGGCGGCGAAGCTCGACGATCCCGACGCCATCGTCGACGCGATCCACAAGACGACCTACACCGCGGGCCTCATGCAATACGGCGGGCCCGTCCACTTCAACGAGACGGGCGACAATCCGAACGCGATCCCCACGATGGTCCAGATTCTGAAGGCGAAGCCGGTGGCCGTCTGGCCCAAGGAAGCGGCCCTGCAGAAATTCGTGTTCCCGCGCCCCAAGGCCTGACCATCGACGCGACGCTCGTCGCGCAGGGCCTGCTCAACGGCGTGCTGTTCGGTGGTGTGTTCAGCCTCATGGCCGTCGGGCTCACGCTGATCTTCGGCGTCATGCGCGTGGTGAACTTCGCCCACGGCGACATGATGGTGTGGGGGATGTACCTCGCGTGGCTGATGGCCAGCCGCGGCGGCATCGATCCCTACGTCGGCTTCGTCGTCTGCGCGGCCGCCCTCTTCGTGCTCGGCTTCGTCGTGCAGCGCGTGCTCGTGCAGCGCATCGTGGACGCGCCGCACGAGATGCAGATCCTCCTGATGCTGGGGGTCGCCCTCGTGCTCGAGAACACCGCGCTGCTGGCCTTCGGCCCCGAGCCGCAGCGCGTGCGCAGCGCGCTCGCCCAGTCCACCGTCTGGCTCGGTCCCGTGTTCGTGGACGTGGCGCGCCTCATCGCGTTCGGCGTGGCCGTGGTGCTCACGCTGCTGCTCTCGCTCCTCCTCTTCCGCACCGATGTCGGCCGCTCGATCCGCGCCGCCGCCGACAACACCTACGGCGCGCTCGTCATCGGCACCGACGTCCGCCGCGTCTATGCCGTGGCCTTCGGCGTCGGCGCCGCCTGCGTGGGCGCCGCCGGCGCGATGGTGGCGCCGCTGCTGCCTTTCCAGCCGCCGACGGGGCTGCAGCTCTCGGTGGCCTCGTTCAACATCGTGATCATCGGCGGCATGGGCAGCCTGCTCGGGGCCTTCGTCGGCGGGCTCCTCGTCGCGGTGACCGAGTCGCTCGGCGCTATCTTCCTCAAGCCCTCGCTCAAGGAGCTGGTGAGCTTCTCGCTGCTCGTGCTGATCTTGCTGTTCCGCCCGGCGGGACTCTTCGGCCGGCGCGCCCCGTGAGGTGGCTGTGGCCGGCCGCCGTGCTGCTGCTGGCGGCGCTGCCGCTGTTCCCGTCGCTGTTCGGCTCCTACGCGGTCACCCTCTTCACGCTCATCTTCTTCTACGGCTTCCTCGGCCAGGCATGGAACATCGTGGGCGGGTTCGCCGGGCAGCTGTCGGCGGGCCACGCGGCCTTCCTGGGCATCGGGGCCTATACCGCCGCGCTGCTCTCGGTCGAGAAGGGGATCACGCCGTGGGTCGGCATGTTCGTGGGCGGCGCGCTGGCGGCGGCGCTCGGCACGCTGATCGGCTTCCTCGGCTTTCGCTTCGGGCTGCGCGGCTTCTACTTCGTCCTGCTCACCGTCGCCTTCGCCGAGATCTGTCGCATCATCGCCTCCAACACCGACACCATCGGCGGCGCCGTCGGCTACTACATCACGTTCACCGGCGACCCGCGCCAGTTCCAGTTCCAGGACGCGCGCGCGTATTACTACGTCGCGCTGGCGCTCATGCTGGCCGCGACGGGCGTCGTCGCGTGGATCGCGCGCCGGCGGTTCGGCGTCTATCTCATCGCCATCCGCGAGGACGAGAGTGCCTGCGAGGCGCTCGGCGTCGATACCTTCCGCTACAAGCTGCTGGCGATGATGCTGTCGTCGTTCCTCACCGGCGTCGGGGGCGCCTTCTACGCGTTCTATCTGTTCTCGCTGCAGCCCGGGTCGGTGTTCGGTATCCCGCTGTCCGTCGAGATCATCATGCGGGCCATCGTGGGCGGCGCCGGCACCGTCCTCGGGCCCATCCTCGGCTCGTTCATCCTGAGCCCGCTCGCCGAGCTGGCCCGTCTCTACTTCGCTCAGAGCGGCTGGCACGGCGCCCATCTCGTCGCGTACGGGCTCCTGCTGATCGCCGTCGTGCTCTTCCTGCCTGAGGGCGCGTATCCGCGGCTGGCGCGGCTGTTCCGGCGCCGGGCGCCGCAGACGCCATGAATCTGCTCGAGACGCGCGGGCTCAGCAAGCACTTCGGCGGCGTCCACGCCGTCGCCGGCCTCGATCTGACGCTGGCGGAGGGCGAGGTGGTCGGGCTCATCGGCCCCAACGGGGCAGGCAAGACGACGGCCTTCAACCTGCTCTCGGGCTTCCTGGCGCCCGACGCGGGCGAGATCCGCTTCCGCGGACGCTCGCTCCTCGGGCTCAAGCCGCACACGATCTGCCGGCTCGGACTGGCGCGCACGTTCCAGATCGTGCGGCCGTTTCCGCGCCTGAGCGTGCTCGACAACGTCATGGTCGGCGCGCTCGGACGGCATCCGGCCGCCGCGCGCGCGCGCGAGCTGGCGCGCGCGGTCGTCGAGCGCGTCGGGCTCGGGGCGAAGGCCGCGCAGCCCGCCGCCGGGCTCACGCTGGCCGAGCGCAAGCGGCTCGAGCTGGCGCGCGCCCTCGCCACGGAGCCGGCGCTGCTGCTGCTCGACGAGGTGATGGCCGGGCTGAACCCGACCGAGATCGCGACCCTCGTCGCGCTCATCGGCGACATCCACCGCGGCGGCGTGTCGATCCTCCTGATCGAGCACAACATGCGTGCGGTCATGGCGCTCTCGCACCGGATCGTCGTGCTCAACTTCGGCGAGCAGGTGGCCGAGGGGCCGCCGGACGCCATCGCCAACCATCCCCGGGTCATCGAGGCGTACCTGGGCGAAGAATATGTCCACACTGCTCCGTCTCGATAGCGTCGAGGCGGGCTACCGCGACCTCGTGGCCGTGCGCGAGGTCTCGCTGGAGGTGCGCGCGGGCGAGGTGGTCGCGCTCATCGGCGGCAACGGGGCCGGCAAGACGACAACGCTGCGGGCGATCAGCGGCTTGCTGCCCCTGCGCCGGGGCCGGATCGAGTTCGAGGGCGAGCGCATCGACGGCCGGGCCAGCGCGCAGGTGGTCGCGCGCGGCATCGCTCATGTGCCGGAGGGGCGCCAGCTCTTCCCGAGCATGAGCGTGCGCGAGAACCTCGAGCTGGGCGCGCGCGACCGCGCCGCGCGACCGGCCACGCTGGAGACCGTCTTCGCGCTGTTTCCGCGCCTGCGCGAGCGCGAGCGGCAGGTGGCCGGCACGCTCTCGGGCGGCGAGCAGCAGATGTGCGCCATCGGCCGCGGCCTCATGGCCCGTCCGAGGCTGCTCCTGCTCGACGAGCCGAGCCTCGGCCTCGCCCCCGTGATGGTGAGGCTGATCTTCGAGACTCTGAAGGCGATCAACGAGACCGGCACCACGATCCTGCTCGTCGAGCAGAACGTCGCGCGCGCGCTGGCGCTCTCGCACCGCGCCTACGTCATCGAGAACGGGCGCATCGTGCTCGACGGCCCGCGCGAGGCGTTGCAGCAGAGCCCGCACATCAAGCAGGCGTACCTCGGGCTCTGATACGCTGGGCGCCGTGAGCGCCACGAAGTCCCGCACGCCACCCGAGACGCCGGGGCTCTTCGTCCGGCTGCGCGCGCAGCTGTCCCTGTCGCGCACGCAGGCGATCTTCGGCATCATTGCCGCGTGCCTGTCGATCGGCGGCTCCCTCTACGGCTACCTCAAGGTCACGCGCCCGCCGAACACCGGGGAGATCATCGCCCTCGTGCGTGATCGCGCCGACAAGCCGCTGCCTGACGCGACGATCGAGGTGCTGACGCCGAAGGACGCGCTGGTGACGAGCCTGCCGACCACCGAGCCGACGGGCGCGCGCTACACGCTGAAGGAGGGCACGTACCGGCTGCGCGTCAGCCATCCGAGGCTCGCGACGGAGACACGCACGGTGCAAATCCTCGCCGGCCAGACTTCCGAGGTCCGCTTTCGCCTCGGCCCGCGTGCCGCCGCGTCGCCCGGCGTCGTGCCCGGCGCCCCGCCCGTCGGCGACGCCGTCGAGAGTCTCAAGAAGATCTTCCGTTAGGGCGTCATCCGGCTGACGCGCCTCGACAAGCAGGGTGACACGCCATGACGGCCTAGACGTCACGGCGCCGACGGAACCCGGCCGGTCGAGTCCTGACCACCTGGGCGCGTAAGTCGCGGCAAACCAGGCGATTTCCGCCTTCAGGCCCCGGTCTGGCACCCCGGTTGCTCAACAGAACCCGCCGTGCCCGCGCACGGAACTATGGGCCAAAAGGCACTCGCACGAACGCTCACGGCGCGCGAGGCCCTGGCGCGACAGGCGCTCGGGCTCGCCGTGCTGGTGCTCGCGATGAGCACCGCGTACGCGGTCTCGCGCGCGGACGTCGCCAACTCGGCCGAGCAGGAGGTCGAGATCGTCGCCGAGGAGCCGGCGTCGAGCCCGGCCGAGACCGACCCGCGCGTCGACATCAACGCCCACATCGTCGAGGTCGCCCGCCGCCACGGCGTGGAGCCCAAGCTCGTCGCCGCCATCGTGGCCGTCGAATCGCGGTTCAACGCGCGCGCGGTCTCGCGGCGCGGCGCCGAGGGGCTGATGCAGCTGATGCCGGCCACCGCGGCCGACCTCGACGTGCAGGATTCGTTCGATCCGCGCGACAACATCGAGGGTGGCGTGCGCCATCTCAAGCGGCTCATCGTGCGCTTCCACCACGACGTGCCGCTCGCGCTCGCGGCCTACAACGCCGGCGAGCAGGCGGTCATCAACCATCGAGGCATTCCGCCGTACCGCGAGACGCGGCAGTACGTCATCCGCGTGCTGCGCCGCTACGATCGCGAGGCGGCGCGGCTGGTCGCGCAGCAGCTCGCTGTTCCGGCGGGCGGCACGCTGTCGCCGAAAATCACGCGGGTCACGTACGCCGGCCGCGCGGGGTCCGTTCCGATGACGCCGGTGCCAGCACGGGCCGAGGAGATCGTGGGCGCTCCGCCCGTGAAGAAGTCAGAGTCGCCATAACGGCGGCGCAAGGGGAAGGTCGGGCGATGGAGCAGTTCATCAGCTCGTTCCCGCAACAGTGGCAGGAGATCATCTCTTTGCTGCTGGGGCCGGTCGGTTGGATCCCGCGGCTGCAGTACGTCCTCCTGGACTTCTTCCTGCACTCGCCGTCGCCCTGGGTGGCGGCGGCGAAGTACGTCCTGCTGCTGTTCCCGGCGCTGCTCGGACTGGCCGCGCTCTGGTGCACGCAGCTCTCGATCTACACGGTGCCGTTCCGCAATGGGCGCGTGCACTTCGTGTCGGCGCTGCTGCTGACGTGGTGGGACGCCGCGCGGGCGGTGTGGCTCTACTGGACGGGGCTCATCCGCTTCGTCGGGGTCGCCCTCGGCTGGATCGTCATTGTCGCGACCTTCCTGGTGAAGTTGGTCGTGGAGGCCGCACGCAAGGTGTCGCTGGCGCCCTTCACGGTGACGGGCCGGATGGCGCGGCGGTACTTCCAGCCGGGCGTGCCGTGGGTGGCGTTCGTCGCGCTGATGTTCTGGTGCGTGCTCGAGGCGACCGTCTTCACGCACGTCCTCTTTCCGACGGTGACCGACGTCCTGAGCCGGCTGGCCGAGACGCCGGAGCCGGCGCGCGTCACGGGGGCGGTGCTGTTCGTGTTCCTCATGCTGCTCGTGATGGGCAGCTTCGCTTGCGCGCAGGCGCTGGTGGACGCCATCCGCACGCGTCAGATGAAGTACGTCGGGCAGATGATCGCCGTGGAGATCTTCGTCGCTTTCTTCGAGGTGATGTTCCTGTACCGCGAGATCGTGGCCGCCTTCATGCCGTCGCTCGCCGACCAGCAGGCCGGGACGCTCGTGGTAGCGACGTGCGGCTGGCTCGGCGTCCGCGGCATGACGTGGTTCCTGTTCGGCCAGTACGGGGCGGCGCCGCTGATGGCCTTCATGTCGCGCCGGCCTCTGCTGTCAGCCGAAGGCGTGCAGCTCGCCGCGACGGCCGCGGCGACGCCGGCCTGGTGGGAGGGCCCGCTGCGCGACTTCCGGCGCGAGACCGAGTGGCTGCACGCCGCAAGCGACCGGCTGCTGGACTACCTGGCGCTGCCGGTGCTGCACGTCGCCGCCGCCGCCGTCAACTTCGCGATGGTGCTCGTGGCGTCGCGGCCCGTGTTCAACCTGCCCTTCAAGGCTCTCGACGAGATCCCCGAGAGTCGCACCCTTCTCTCAGGCCTCCACCTGCAGCCCCGCAAGAGCTAAGACCCGAAGTTTAGAGGAGCGACCCGGCTTCGCCGGGACGCTCCGAAGGCCGTGGGCGGACGCGGTTTAGAGGAGCGACCCGGCTTCGCCGGGACGCTCCGAAGGCTGGGGGGTTTGGGGGCCCATGTCGGGGCCCCCCATTTAAAACAGGAACACGCCCTTGCCGGTCGTTTGCGTATCGAACAGACGATAGGCTTCGTCCGCCTGGTCCAGCCGGAAGCGGTGCGTGAGCAGCCGCTTCAGGGGGATCGCGCGGTCGGCGACGAAGCGCGCGCATTCGCCCTGGCCGACGGCCGAGAACGTCCACGACGCGTGCACGGTGAGCTGCCGACGGAGCATGTGCTTGCTGACGTCGATCGTCGTCTGCCCGCCCTCGCCGACGAACGCGACCCGGCCCCACGTGCCCGCGGACTGGAGCGCGCCCAGCCGGCCCTCCGACGAGCCGGAGCAGTCCATCGTCGTCTCGGCGCCCTCGCCGCGCGTCAGATCGTGGATGGCCTTCACGGGGTCGGCGTCCCCGGCGTTGATAGCGTGCTCGGCGCCGAGCTCGCGCGCGAGCGCCAGGCGCTCGGGCACGACGTCCACGGCGATCACGCGCGCTCCCATGGCCCGCCCCAGCATCGTCGCGCTGAGTCCGACCGGGCCCTGACCGAAGACGGCGAGCGTGTCGCGGCCGGAGACGTCGATCCGCTTGAGGGCGCCGTAGGCGGTGCCGGTGCCGCAGGAAACCGAAGCACCTTCCTCGAACGAGAGTTCCTCGGGGAGTGGAACGCAGGTGAACGCCGGCGCTTTCATGTAGCGCGCGTGGCCGCCGTGACCCGTCATGCCGTAGACGGTGATCCCCGCTCGGCAGAGCTGCGACCAGCCGAGACGGCAGTGCCGGCAGGCGCCACAGCCCTTGTAGTGGTGGTTCATCACGCGCTGGCCGACGAGGGCGGGATCGACGCCGACGCCGACCGCGGCGACCACGCCGCACGGCTCGTGTCCCGCGATGACCGGGCCGCCGGCGCCCAGGCCGAGCGCGGCGGCGGCATTGCCGGCCGCTCGATACGGATGCAGGTCGCTGCCGCACATGCCGGACGCCTTCATCTCGAGGACGACTTCTCCGGGACCGGGGGTGGGATCGGGGAACTCCTGGATCTCGAGCTTGCGATTGCCGAGGAACACGATGCCGCGCATGGGAGCCTCCTTGGGGGCTCGACCTTATCACGGTCCGCCTGTAGGCTGACCGCATGAGCCGGCGTTCGTCGATCGTCATCGCGCTCGTGTTCCTCGCGGGCTGCTCGCAGGCCACACTGCCGTACAAGCCGGAAGCGCAGCCGAAGGGCGCGAAGGTCGCCGCCGCCTACCAGATGCTCGCCGATCGGTTGAAGATCGGTATCGGTATCGGCGGCGCCTCCATCGGCCGCGGCGGCGGGATCGGAACGGGCGTCGGCGTCGGCGTCCCCGTGGGCGAGGGCCCGAGCCGCATCGAGGGCCACACGTTCGCGACGTTCCCGCTCGATCAGGTCGGCCCGCCCCCGTGGCGCCTGCACCTCAAGCTCGACGGCGTCGCGCCGACGACGATCCTGATAGGTGGTGCGCCGACCCAGTAACGGTTTGTTTCCTGGAGCGTCACCGTGGCGTCACCGCCCGCGTGGTAGGAAACCTCCGACGCAAACTTCGACCAGGAGGAACGCCACGCCATGAAGAGAGCGCTCGTCGTCGCCGCCGCGCTGTGCGGTGTGCTCCTTGCCAGCTGCGCCCACGCCGGAAACGGCACACCGATCAACACCGGCTCCGCCGAGACGCTCACTCTGGCCGTGTTCGGTGACTGGCCCTACGGCCCCGACCTGTTCGCGGCGGCGCCGCTCCTGATCGACTCGATCAACTCGGACCCGAAAGTGCGCCTCGTGCTGCACGTCGGCGACATCCACTCCGGCAGCCAGCCGTGCACGGGCGCCGGCCTGATCCCGCCTCCGATGACCTCCGATCCCGGTTACAACCAGGCGGTGTTCGATCTGTTCGCGCAGTTCAAGGACCCGTTCGTCTACACGCCGGGCGACAACGAGTGGACCGACTGCCATAAGTCCAAGGAGCTCAAGAGCGGCGCGCCGCTGAACGAGCTGGCGGCCGTCCGCGACCTGTTCTTCCCGAACCCCGGGTCCACGCTGGGCGGACGCAAGAGGCAGGTGCTGTCGCAGGCTCAGGTGTTCGACCCGGCGAACCCGACGGACGCGCAGTTCGTCGAGAACGTGATGTGGGAGGAGTCGCAGGTCGTCTTCGTGACGCTGAACATGCCCGGCTCCAACAACGACGGGCTCCGGTGGACCGCGCCGTTCACCAACGAGCCGGCGCGGGTCCACGAGGCGACCGAGCGCACCGCCGCGGACATTCGGTGGCTGCGCGAGGCGTTCGCGGTGGCCGAGGCCACCGGGGCCCAAGCCGTGCTGATCGGTCTTCAGGCCGACATGTGGGACCCGGCGGCGATCGTCCCCGGCGGCGACGGGCTCGACGGCTACACGGCCTTCGTGCGCGTGCTGGCGGACCTCAGCGTCCACTTCGGCAAGCCGGTGCTGCTCATCAACGGCGACTCGCACCTCTACGGGACGGATCAGCCGCTCGCGGATCCGCACGGCGCCACCGGCCTGATCCACAACACCCAGTCCGTGGCGAACCTCACTCGCATCACCGTTCAGGGTTCGACGAGCAAGCCGCGCGAGTGGCTGCGGCTCACCATCGATCCGCGGTCGCCGCAGGTCTTCAGCGGGGAGAACGTCGTCTACTGCGACGACACGACCTGTCCGCAGTAGGGCCGCGTTGCCGACGTCGTCGACCCGGAGACCTGCGCTAGAATCTCAGGGTCATGACGAGCCCGATCATCACGGAGGCGGTGCGCGCGCTGGTGGACCGCCGTGACCTCACGCGCATCGAGGCGGCGGCGGCCATGGAAGCGATCATGACCGGCGCGGCCACCGGCGCCCAGATCGGCGCCTTCCTCACGGCGCTGCGCATGAAGGGCGAGACCGTCGAGGAGCTGATCGGCTTCGCCCAGGTGATGCGGCAGAAGGTGGTGCGCATCCGCGCGCGGGGCGACGACGTCGCGGGGATGAGCGGCACCGACCGCGAGATGCTCATCGACACGTGCGGCACCGGCGGCGACGCCACCGGCACCTTCAACGTGTCGACGGCGACCGCGTTCGTGGTGGCCGGCACGGGCCTGCGCGTGGCCAAGCACGGCAACCGCTCGGTGTCCTCGCTGTGCGGCTCCGCCGACGTCGTGGAAACGCTCGGCATCAGCCTGGAGCTGCCGCCCGACAAGATCACGCGCTGCCTCGACGAGGTCGGGATCGGCTTCCTCTACGCGCCGCTCTTGCACACGGCGATGAAGCACGTGATGCCGGCGCGCCGCGAGATGGGCGTGCGCACCGTCTTCAACATGCTCGGCCCGCTCACCAACCCCGCCGCCGCCAACGCGCAGATCATCGGCGTCTACGCGGCCTCGCTCACCGAGCCGCTGGCGCGCGTGCTGGCCGAGCTGGGCACGGTGCGCGCCTTCGTCGTGCACGGCGCCGACAACCTCGACGAGATCTCCAACACCGGCGAGAGCCGCGTGTCCGAGGTGCGCGAGGGCGCCGTCCGCACGTACGTCGTACGGCCGGAGGACTTCGGGATGGCGCGCGCGTCGATCAAGGACCTCGCCGGCGGCGACCGCGAACAGAACGCGGAGATCATCCGCGCCGTGCTCGGCGGCGAGCCGGGGCCGCGCCGCGACATCGTGCTGATGAACGCCGCCGCCGCGCTCGTGGCCGGCGCGCGGGCGCGCGACCTCAAGGACGGGGTGGCCGTCGCCGCGCAGTCGATCGACTCGGGGGGGGCGCGCGGCAAGCTCGACGCTCTGGTCACGCTGAGCCGTCGCCTGGCCGGGGGCAGCTAGCGGTCCGCAGGCGCGCAAAAAAAGACCGCGCTCACAGGGGCGGATGAGCGCGGTCGAGCAGGCGGCGGTTTGAGCGAAGCGGCCCGGCCTCTCGGCGCGGACCGCGAGCCGTTCGCTCGCTCGCCCTCTCAGAGGAGCAAGCGTCGTACCGGGTCCGGACACCCGCGATTTCCAGGCGTTTCCGGGGCCAGCCGGCGCGGATACGTGCAAGGGATTGCCGATCGCACGGTGTTTCCTTGCCCTGTCTTTGCAGAGCGCACCCGCGTCGGCCCTTGCGGACCACCGAGGCCCGCCGTACAATGCGCCCATATCCGCCGTCGCGCTAACTCCCTTTCTTCGTTGCTCTTGCTCGCTCCGCTCGGCGCCCGGCGGCGTCGCTCGCAGCGCAGAGTTCTAGAACACCGACAGAGGAGTCGGGCGTGAACGCACGGGTCCCGCGTTACCACCGCATCGCCGAGTCGCTACGCGACCGCATTCACGCCGGTCGCCTCACGCCGGGCACCCGGCTCGACAACCAGCGCCAGCTCGCGAAGAGCTTCGGCGTGACGCTCATGACGCTGCGTCAGGCGCTGGAACTGCTCGAGCGCGAGAATCTGATCGCGCGCCGCCACGGTCTCGGCACCTTCGTCGCGTCACCGTCGATCGACTACGACATCCTGCAGCTCCGCCGCTTCGCCGGCGACCTCTCGGCGCAGGGCGAGCACGTGACCACGCACCAGCTCGGTGGCCGCGTGGCGCGCGCCGACCGCCGCGTGACCGATGCGCTCGGTCTCGGCGTGCGCGCCCGCGTCGTGCAGCTCGAGCGCCTGCGTCTGGTCGACGGCCACCCGATGAGCCTGCAGCGCTCGTTCCTCTCCGTCGCCGTCGGCGAGGAGGTGTTGAAGGCCGATCTCGGCACGACGCCGCTGCGCCAGGTGCTCGAGTTCAAGCTGGGCATCACGATCGAGCGGGCGCGCGAGAGCGTGTCGGCCGTCCGGCTCGGGCGCCGCGAGGCGCGCGAGCTCGGCTGCCGCGCCGGCGTGCCGGCGTTCGAGTCCGAGCGCGTGTCGTTCGATGCGGGCGGCGCGCCCGTCGTCTTCGACCGCGTCTTCATCCCGGGCGACCGCTTCCGGATCACCCGCGAACTCCACTACGAGCAGTCCGAGCGAGGAGCGACCTCATGAAGATCGTCGTCGCCATCAAGCAGGTCCCGGACACCGCCACACAGGTGAAGATCAGCGGTGGCGACCCGAAAGCCATCGACACGGCCGGCATCACCTGGATTGTTTCGCCGTATGACGAATTTGCCATCGAAGAGGCTCTCCGAATCAAAGAGAAGCGCGGCCAAGGTGAGGTCATCGCCGTCTCGCTCGGGCCCGATCGCGTGAAGGAGGCGCTCCGCTCGGCGCTCGCCATGGGCTGCGACCGCGCCATCCATCTCAACGATCCCGCCTGGGCCAATGCCGACACCCTGGCCACCGCGCAGGCGCTGGCGGCCGTGATCAAGCAGGAGCAGCCCGCGCTCGTGCTCTGCGGCCGCCAGGCGATCGACGACGACATGGGAGCGGTGGGCGCGCAGCTGGCCGAGGTGCTCGACTGGCCGTGCGCGTCGTGGATCATGGAAGAGGCCGTCGACGCCGACGCCAAGAACGTGCGCGTGGGCCGCCAGGTCGAGGGCGGGCTCGAGGTCTTCGATCTCCCGCTGCCGGCCGTGCTCTCGGCGCAAAAGGGGCTCAACGAGCCGCGCTACCCGACGCTGAAGGGGATCATGGGCGCCAAGAAGAAGGAGATCAAGGACATGAAGCCCGGCGACCTCGGGCTCACGCCCGCCGCCCCGCAGCTCGCCGTGAAGAACCTCGAGGCGCTGCCGGCGCGGCCGCCGGGTCGGATCGTCCAGGGTGAGGTGAAGGACGCGGTGAAAGAGCTCGTCCGCGCGCTGCGCGAGGACGCGAAGGCGATCTGAGATGGCCAACGCATTCTGGTGCATCGTCGAGGATGATCGGAAGGGCTCGCCCAAGAAGGTGATGGCCGAGGTCATCGGCGAAGCCACGCGCCTCTCGGGCGGCAACGTCGAAGCCGTGTGGCTCACCGACAAGGCGGGCGACGACGGGCTCAGGCAGCTCGGCGCGTGGGGCGCGACGAAGGTGTGGGTGCTCGAGAACGCGGCCTTCGCGCCCTACATGCCCGAGGTCTGGGTGCCGGCGCTCGCCGAGCTGGTGGCGAAGGAATCGCCGAAGGCGATCTTCGCGCCGGTGACGAGCCGCATGCGCGAGTTCGTCGCGCGGCTGGCCGCGAAGCTCGGCGCCGGGCTGTCGGCGGATTCGGTGGCGATGGCGATGGAGGGCGGCCAGCTCGTGGCCACGCGGCCGGTCTACGCGGGCAAGCTGCTCGCGAAGATGACGTGGGCGAAGGCGCCGTGGGTGGCCACGCTGCGCCCCAACGTCTTCAAGCCCGCCGAGAGCCAGGCGGGCAAGAGCGCGGCCGTGGAGAAGCCGAGCGTCAAGATCCCCGCCGCCAGGATGAAGCTCGTGGAGCGGCGCGAGGAGGTCTCCACCGGCCTGCCCGAGCTGACCGAGGCGGAGATCGTCATCTCGGGCGGCCGCGGCATGAAGGGCCCCGAGAACTACGTGATCCTCGAGGCCATGGGCAAGGTCATCGGCGCCGCCGTCGGCGCCTCGCGCGCGGCCGTGGACGCCGGCTGGCGACCCCACCGCTTCCAGATCGGCCAGACGGGGCGCACGATCTCGCCCAAGCTCTACCTCGGCTTCGGCGTCTCGGGCGCCATCCAGCACCTGGCCGGGATGCGCACCTCGAAGATCATCGTCGCCGTGAACAAGGACCCGGAGGCGCCGATCTTCAAGATCGCCGACTACGGCATCGTCGCCGACCTCTTCGAGGTGGTGCCGGCGCTCACCGAAGAATTCAAGCGACTGCTGGAAAAATGAGAGTCGAGCTGACGGACGAGCAGGCGATGGTCCGCGCGATGGCGGCGGAGTTCGCGCAGGAACACGTCGCGCCCATCGCCTCGGAGATCGACCGCGACGCGCGCTTCCCGCACGAGACGGTCAAGCGCATGGGCGAGCTGGGCCTGCTCGGGATCATGGTGCCCGAGCAGTGGGGCGGCAGCGGGGCGGACACCATCTCGTACGTCGTCGCGCTCGAGGAGATCGCCAAGGCCTGCGCGTCGCACGCGGTCGTCATGTCGGTGAACAACTCGCTCTACTGCGAGCCCGTCTGGAAGTTCGGCACCGACGAGCAGCGCGCGCGGTTCCTCAAGCCGGTGGCGGCGGGCCACGCCCTCGGCTGCTTCGCGCTCACCGAGCCCGAGGCGGGCTCCGACGCGCGCAATCAGCACACGGTGGCCGTGCGCGACGGTGACCACTACGTCATCACCGGGCGCAAGCTCTTCATCTCGACCGGGCGCGAGGCGTCGTACGCGCTCGTGTTCGCGCAGACCGACCCGAGTCAGGCGCATCGGGGCGTCAGCGCGTTCGTCGTCGAGAAGAACACGCCCGGCTTCTCGGTCAGCAAGACCGAGGACAAGCTGGGCATCCGTGCCTCCGACACCGCCGAGCTGGTGTTCGACGCGTGCCGCGTGCCGGCCGCCCACCGGATCGGCGACGAGGGGCGGGGCTTCCACATCGCGCTCGCCACGCTCGACGGCGGCCGCATCGGCATCGCGGCCCAGGCCGTCGGCATCGCGGCCGGCGCCTACGAGCGCTCGCTGAGGTACGCGCGTGAGCGCAAGGCGTTCGGCGTGCCGATCGGCGAGCACCAGATGGTCGGCTGGATGCTGGCGGACATGGCGACCACCATCGAGGGCGCACGCCTCATGACGCTGAAGGCCGCCGGCCTCAAGGATGCCGGACGCCCGTATACGAAGGAGGCGTCGATGGCCAAGCTCTTCGCGGCCGAGACGGCGATGAAGGTGGCCACCGACGCCGTGCAGGTGCACGGCGGCTACGGCTTCATTCGCGAGGCCGAGGTCGAGCGCTACTTCCGCGACGCCAAGATCACGCAAATCTACGAGGGGACGTCGCAGATCCAGAAGCTCGTCATCGCACGCGAGGTGCTCAAGTGAGTGAGAAACGTGAGTGGAAAGAGCGCGCCGTGCGATTCGAGTCGCTCTCGGGCATCCCCCTCGAGCCGCTCTATACGCCCGACGACGTCTCGGGACGCTACGAAGACCGCCTCGGCCAGCCCGGGCAATACCCGTTCACCCGCGGCGTGTACCCGACGATGTACCGCGGGCGGCTGTGGACGATGCGCATGTTCGCGGGCTTCGGCCGGCCCGAAGACACCAACGCACGATTCAAGTTCCTGCTGGAGCAAGGACAGACCGGTCTCTCGACGGCGTTCGATATGCCGGCCCTGATGGGTTATGACGCGGACCATCCGCGGGCGCGAGGAGAAGTGGGGAAGGAAGGCGTGTCGATCTCGACCCTGAACGACTTCGAGCGGCTCTTCGCCGACATCCCGCTCGGTGACGTCACGACCTCGATGACGATCAACTGCACGGCGTCGGTGGCGCTGGCCATGTACCTGGCCGTCGCCGACAAGCAGGGTGTGACGTGGGACCGTATCGGCGGCACCATGCAGAACGACATGCTCAAGGAGTTCATCGCGCAGAAGGAATGGATCTGTCCGCCCGAGCCCGCCGTGCGCATCGTGACCGACATGATCGAGTTCACGTCGCGGCACGTGCCGCGCTTCAATCCCGTCTCGATCTCCGGCTATCACATCCGCGAGGCGGGCTCGACGGCCGTGCAGGAGCTGGCCTTCACGCTGGCCGACGGCCTGGGGTACGTGGAAGCCGCCATGGCACGCGGGCTCGACGTGGACACGTTCGCGCCGCGGCTGTCGTTCTTCTTCGACATCCACAACGACTTCTTCGAGGAGATCGCCAAGCTGCGGGCGGCGCGCCGGATGTGGGCGCGCTTCATGAAGGAGCGGTACGGGGCGAAGAAGGTCGAGTCGATGCGGCTGCGCACGCACACGCAGACGGCGGGCGTGTCGGCGACGGCGCAGCAGCCCCTGAACAACGTGGCGCGCGTGGCCATCCAGGCGCTGGCCGCCGTGCTCGGCGGCGCCCAGTCGCTCCACACCAACTCCTATGACGAGACGTGGGCGCTGCCCACGGAAGATGCGGTGACGGTCGCGCTGCGCACCCAGCAAATCATCGCGGAGGAAACGGGCGTGACGCTGACGATCGATCCGTTGGGCGGCTCGTACTTCCTCGAGAAGCTGACCGACCAGATGGAGGAGCAGGCGCAGCGTTACATCGACCAGATCGACGCCATGGGCGGCATGATCCGGGCGATCGACGACGGCTTCCCGCAGAAGGAGATCGCCGACGCCGCCTACCGCTACCAGCTGATGGACGACCGCGGCCAGAAGGTCACGGTGGGCGTCAACAAGTACGTGATGAAAGAGGAGAAGCCGATCCACTACCTCCGCATCGACGAGAGCGTGGAAACCGAGCAGATCGAGCGCGTCGGCCGCTTCAAGGCCGCGCGCGACATGAGCCGCGTCGAGCGGCGGCTCAAGCAGCTGGCGGACGCGTGCCGCAACGGCGGCAACGTGATGCCGGTCCTGGTGGACGCGGTGAAAGATTATGCCAGTCTCGGTGAGATCTCCGACGTGTACCGCCAGGTCTTTGGCCTCTACCGCGAGCCGATTATCTTTTGAGGGGGAAGACGATGGCTGACGCGATCAGGATCACGAAGACGACGAGCGGCAAGAAGAAGCCCAAGGACAAGGACCTCGCCTTCGGCAACGTCTTCACCGACCACATGTTCGTCGCCGACTTCCAGGAAGAGAAGGGCTGGTACGATCCGCGCGTCGAGCCATACGCGCCCTTCGCGCTCGACCCGGCCACGGCCGTGCTGCACTACGGCCAGTCGCTCTTCGAGGGGCTCAAGGCCTTCCGTGGCCGGGACGGCACCATCCGGCTCTTTCGGCCGCAGAAGCACGTGGAGCGGCTGAACCGCACCGCCGCGCGCATGACGATCCCGCCCCTCGATCCCGAGCTCATCTTGCACTCGTGGACCACCCTGGTGGACGTCGACCGCGACTGGGTCCC
>QHSB01000408.1 GCA_003220335.1 Candidatus Rokuibacteriota bacterium | reverse complement strand
GGAAGCCCGGGACGGCCCTCGATGATGCGTCGCGCTCCACGACTGAGTGGGGGCCTCGACATGGCTCCCACACGCCCAGCGGCTCATCTCGGGCTCGCCTCGGCCGTCGAACGGCCTGCGGCTTCGCACTCCCACGCCGTCCCGGGCAACCCGGGACGGCCCTCGATGATGCGGGCTCTCAGCGCGTGGTGATCTCCGCCCCGGCGCTCGCGCTGACGAGCGCGCTGTGCTCCGCGGCCGCGACCGTCCTCATCTCCCGCGGCCTGGTGCGCTACGGACCCTACACGGGCGCCTGGGTGAACCTCGTCGTCGGCACCACGTGCGTGTGGATCGCCGTGCTCCTCGGGGGCGGCGTCGGCCGGCCCACACCGGCCGGCGTGGCGTACTTCGCGCTCGCCGGCCTCATCGGCACCGTCGGCGGCCGCCTGCTGCGCTTCATCAGCATCGAGACGGTCGGCGCGTCGATCAGCGCCGCGCTCATCAACCTGAGCCCCCTCGTGGCCACAGCGCTGGCCATCGCGGTCCTCGGCGAGCACGTCACCGCGCCGGTCCTCGTCGGCACGCTCGTCATCGTGGGCGGCACGACCCTGCTCTCGGCCGGCGGGCGCGGCACCGGCGTGCGCGCGGTGGCGCTTCTCCTGCCGCTGATGTCCGCCGTGTGCTTCGGCGTGGTCGCCGTGCTGCGGAAGATCGGGTTGAGCGGCATGGCGCCGATCCCCGGCTTCGCCGTGAACGTCACGGCCGCGCTCGTCGCGTACACCGCGTTCCTCGTCGCTTCGCGCCAGAGCACGTTGATGACGTGCCGCGGCCGCAGCCTCGCCTACTTCGTGCTGGCCGGCGTCGCGGAGAATCTGGGCGTCTTCCTCCTGCTGCTCGCACTCAGCCTCGGCACCGTCAGCGTGGTGGCGCCTCTGGCGAGCGTGTCGCCGATCTTCGTGCTCGTGCTGTCCTTCTTCTTCCTGCGCGGCATCGATATGCTGAACCGACGCATCGTGGTCGGCACGCTGCTGATCGTCGCGGGCGTCTACCTGATCATGGCGCTGCGCTGAGGGGCGGCGCGTCAGCCGGCGAGCGCCGCGCGGATCTGGGCGAGGTGCACGAGGTCGTGCTCCGCCCAGTGCTCGAGCATCTCCCGTACGCGGAGGCGGCCGTACTCGGGATGACGCCCGCCGGCGGCGCGCTGGGCGGGCGACAGCCGCCGCACCTGCTCGACGTTTGCCGCGCGCAGCGCCGCGTAGCCGGCGAACAGCGTCCGCGCGTCGCCCCGCTGGTGCCGGAGGCCGGCCGTCCACTTCTCCTGATCCCAGGCGACGATCGTCCCACCGGGCTCGGCGGCGAGCTTGCGGATGCGGAAGCCCAGCGTGACCTCGGCGTCGAGCAGGTGACCGAGCACCTCGGTGGCCGACCACTCACGGCGGGCGGGCCGGCGCGCGAGCCGGCGTCGCGAGGCGCGGGCGAGCGCGCGACGAAAGGCGCTCGGCGCCGCCGCCAGCGCGCTCATAGGATTGCGGCGACCGAGCCGGTGATGCGGCGTGCGGCACATCGGGCAGGCCATCGCGCGGACCCTCCTCCTCGTGCGGTTGTCGTCCTCGTGATGACATACAATAGCGCCCCGTGACCTACGACATCGCGATCATCGGCGGCGGCATCGTCGGGCTGGCGACGGCGCGCGCCATCCTCGACCGGGCGCCGCGCACGCGGCTCGTCCTGCTCGAAAAAGAGACCGACATCGCGCACCACCAGACCGGCCACAACAGCGGCGTCATCCACTCCGGCATCTACTACAAGCCCGGCTCCTACAAGGCGCGGCTCTGCGTCGAGGGCGCGCGCCTCATGAAGGCGTACTGCGAGAAGAACGGGATCGAGGTCGACACCTGCGGCAAGGTCATCGTGGCCACCTCACAGGAAGAGCTGCCTCGGCTCAAGACCCTGTACGAGCGCGGCGTCGCCAACGGCGTGCCCGGCGTGGCCATGATCGACGCCCGACGGCTCAAGGAGATCGAGCCGCACGCGAGTGCTCTCGCCGGAATCCACTCGCCGCAGACGGCCATCGTGGACTACCGCCGCGTCGCCGAGACGCTGGCCCGCGACCTGGTGGCCTCCGGCCTGACGCTCGAGCGCAGCTTCCGCGTCGGCGCCATCACGCGCGAGCGCGGCACGCTGCGCCTCGCCACCGCCGACGACCGCGTCGTCACCGCGACCCACCTCGTGAACTGCGCCGGCCTGCACTCCGACGTGATCGCGCGCCTGGCCGGGGCGCCCATCGACGTGCAGATCGTGCCGTTCCGCGGCGAGTACTACATGCTGCGCCCGGAGCGCCGGTCCCTCGTCAACGGCCTGATCTACCCGGTGCCCGATCCCGAGTTCCCGTTCCTGGGCGTGCACTTCACCCGGACCGTCCACGGCGACGTCGAGGCCGGTCCCAACGCCGTGCTGGCGTTCGCGCGCGAGGGCTACACGTGGAGCCGCGTACGGCCGGGCGAGCTCCTCGCCACACTCGGGTTCTCGGGCTTCCGCGCCATGGCGAAGAAGTACTGGAAGACCGGCGCCTACGAGATGTACCGCTCCCTCTCCAAGCGCGCCTTCGTGAAAGCGCTGCAGCGCCTCGTGCCCGCGCTTGCCGCCGAGGACATCCGGCCCGGCGGCGCGGGCGTTCGCGCGCAGGCGGTGACCGCGGAGGGCGCCCTCGTCGACGACTTCCGTATCGTGCAAACGGCCGACGCCGTCCACGTCCTCAACGCGCCGTCGCCGGCGGCCACCGCATCGCTCGCGATCGGTCGTCACATCGCGACGATCGCGGCCGAGACGTTCCAGATCGCGACGCGTACGTGAGTAAAGGTCCTTCCAAGGCGGAAAACGCCTCTATTGACAGGGGTTTGCCGATCAGGGTAGAGTGACGCGGCCATGATCACCGTCCCCGCGCGTCGCGTCAAGCAGTTCGGCGTCGAATTCTACCAGGCCGGGCTCTCTGCGAAGGACATCGATCGCCTCGTGAAGTTCGAAGTCCTCGGCTATTCCGGCGCCAACGGCAACGAAGACGCCAAGGCGAAAGCGCGCAAGAGTGCCGCGGCGCGCTCGCGCGTCAACTGGGACTCGCTCGAGAAGCGCATCAGCGAGAGCGAGAACGCCTACCAGCGTCCGATCATCCGCCGCAAGATCGACGAGCTGGCCGCGTACTACCGCGAGTGCAAGGACGCGGCGACGCTGCCGGCGATTCCGGGCGCCGTCATCATCACCTCGGAGAAGCGCTTCACCTTCACGCCGATCGCCGGGCACCACGACCTGGGTTTGCTGCAGATTCCCGAGGAGCACGGCGTGCTGCGCGTGCTCGACGGCCAGCACCGTCTCCTCGCGCTGCATTCGCTCAGCCAGACGGGCGACGCCATGGGCATCGAGGTGCCGGCGGTGCTCTTCGACTCCCTCGACGCGCGGCAAATCGTCGAGCTGTTCGTCACCATCAACGCCAAGCACACGCGGCTGAACCCGTCGCACATCATCAGCCTGGCCGGGCGCAAGCTCTATCCGGACCCGAACCAGGCGCTCGCGCACGACGTCATCCGCTCGCTCAACGAGGACGACACCTCGCCGCTGCACGGCGAGATCAAGATGCTCGGCACGGGCCGGGGCCGCGTGAGCCAGGCGCCGCTGGCCGAAGAGATCGTGGACCTTCTGGAGACGGTGGAGAAGATCGGCGGCGGCGCGCGCATCCAGGAGCTGCGCCAGCACGCCAAGCGCTTCTTTCTGAACTACATCAAGGCGCTCTCCACCACCTTCCCCGCCGCCTGGGCCGGCCGGAAGTACTCCATCAAGACGGGCGCCGCCCTCCGCGCGTTCATCCGCGCCGCCCCCGACGTGATGGCGCGCGCCAAGGAGCTCAAGCGCGAGCCCTTCGACCTCAACGGTATCCGCGAGGCCATCAAACCGTGGGGCGAGCGGCTGCGCGACCGGCGCTTCGAGACCGAGGGCGAGTGGAAGCTGAAGCTCGCCGGCGGCACCCGCGGGACGGTGGAAGTGCTCACGCGCGAGCTGCGCGACGCGCTGCGCTAGCCGCCGGGCGCCGCGCTAAGAGGCTGTCAGAATATCGAGGGGTTTAGAGGAGCGACCCGGCTGTGCCGGGGCGCTCCGAACGTTGGGGTTTGGGGCCATCTCGGGGCCCCCCATGTCGCCAGTCAGTCGCTCCAGGCGAAGTTCACCTCGAGGATGTCGAAGGTCTTCTTTCCGCCCGGCAGCTGCGCGGTGACGTGGTCGCCCACGCGCTTGCCGATCAGCGTGCGCGCGAGTGGCGAATGGATCGAGATGCGGCCGCGGGCGGGGTCGGCCTCGTCGGAGCCGACGATCCAGTAGCGGACCTCTTTACCGGCCTCGTCCTCGAGCCGCACGGTGGAGCCGAAGGTCACGCGGTCGCCGCCCTTCGGCGGTTCGATCACCTCGGCGCCGTTGACCTTGCCCTCCAGATCGTTGATGCGCCCCTCGATGAACGACTGCTTCTCGCGCGCGGCGTGATACTCGGCGTTCTCGGACAGATCGCCGTGCGCGCGCGCCTCGGCGATCGCCTTGATGATGGTGGGCCGCTCCACGCGCTTGAGGCGGTCGAGCTCGTCCCGCAGCCGCTCGAACCCCGTGCGCGTCATCGGCGTGCGCTGCATCGACATGGCTCACCTTAGCACGGCGTCAGGAGCGCTTCGGCGGCGCCAGGACCTCGACCTTCGCCGCCGCGCGCGCCCGGCTGACCCACGCCTCCCACGCCTGGCTCTGCTTCTGCGTGAGCACCTCGCGGGAGATTCGGTCGCGCTCGGGAGCGAGGTCCGCCATGTTCGGCGCCACGCGCTCGAGCACCTTCAGCACGTAGTAGCCCTGCGGCGACTTCACCGGCCCGGCGACGGCGCCCGCCGGCGACTGCAGCGCGGCGAGCTGCACGTCGCCGGGCAGGCGCTCGGCCGGTTTGCCGCGAGAGAAGCGCGCCGTCTCGCCGGTCTGCGCGCCCGCGCTCTTCGCCGTCGCCGTCAGATCGTTCGTGGCCGCCGCTGCCGCCAGCTTCTGCGCGCGCTCGAGGGCGACCGCCTCGGCCTTCTGTCGCTTCACGACGCCCATCACCTTGTCGCGGATCTCGGCCAGCGGCGGCACGCCGGCGGCGATCGCCTCGCTCGACTTCAGCACGACCCAGCCCGCCGGTGTCTTCACGGGCGAGGAGACGCCGCCCACGGCCAGCGCGAACGCCGCCTCTTCGAGCGGATCGCTGCCGCCGAGCATCGGAATGCGCTCCACCTTGGACATCGTCGTCTCGACCGGCGTCAGGCCGAGCCGCCGGGCCTCGGCCACGAAGTCCTTCGCGGCCTGCAGCGCCGGCTTCACCTCGTCGGCCTTCGCGCGCGCCGCCTTGTCCGCGGCCTCGGCGGCCAGCCGATCACGGATCTGGGGCGCCACGTCCTTGAGCGGCTTCTTTCCGCCCGGACGCACCTCGAGCACCTTGATCGCGTGAAAGCCGAACGGGGTGCGCACGGGCTCGGGCGTGAGCTCGCCGCGACCGAGCGTGAAGGCGACGGCCTCGAACGCCGGCACCATCTCGCCCTTCGAGATCCAGCCGAGGTCGCCGCCCTTGGGCTTGCTGCCCGGATCCTCGGAGAGCTCGGCGGCGAGCTTGCCGAAGTCCTCGCCGGCTTTGGCGCGACGGATGACATCGGCCACCTTCGCGCGCGCCTTGTCCTCGGCCTCGCTGCCGCCGGTCTGCGGCACCACCACCAGCACGTGGGCCGCGTGCACCTGCCGCGGCGTCTCGAAGTCCTTTGCGTGCTCGGTGTAGTACTTCTCGACCTCGGCCTCCGCAATCTGCGGCCGGAAGTCCTTGGGCGCCAGCGTCACGTACTGCACGCGCCGGCGCTCCGGCAGCTGGAACTCCGCCGGGTGCGCCTTGAGATAGGCGGCCACCTCCTCGTCGGAGGCGGCGGCGGAGGCGAGGAGCGGTGCCGTCTCCACGAGCGCCCACGCCGCGCGCACCTCCTCGCGGCGCAGCGCGAACGCGCGCTCCAGCTCCGGATCCGAGACCTTGATCCCGGCCTTGACGGTGGTCTCCACCTTCATGCGCGTCAGCTCCCGGCGCACGTCGTTCTCGAAGGCGGACGCGCTGACCCCGCGGCGCCGCAGGAAGTCCTGGTAGCGGGCCAGCGAGAAGCGGCCGTTCTCGGCGAAGGCCGGCACGGCCTGGATCTGCGCGTTCAGCTCCTCGTCGCCCACCTCGAGGCCCTCGGCGCGGGCGCGCTGCACGACCACCGCCTCCTGCACGAGGTCGTTCACGGCCTGCTGGGGCAGGCCGAGCTGCTCGGCCAGCGTCGGCGAGAACCGGTCGCGGTACACGCGCGAGTACGCGTCGAGATAGGCCTGGTAGCGGCGCTGGTAACGCTCGACGGGAATCGCCTCGCCGTTGACGGTGGCCACGATATCGCCGCGGTTGCGGGACCCCCCGGACATCGAGCCGACGTACACCGAGGTCAGCACGAAGGCGGCGATGACGACCAGCAGACCGATCTGGAGGATTCTGCGGTAGCGACGCATGACGGTGATCATCGGAGCTCCTCGACGCTCGGCGGGCTACTCATCGCGGTCGGAGGCGGTGAGGCGTGGCGCCGGAGCGCCCTCCTCGGGCATCACGCGGCGGGCCACCGTGATGAATCCCGTGTGGGCCACCATCCGGTGGAACGGCCGCACGGACGTGCCCTCGATGTTCCAGGGCCGATAGAGCGTTTCGAACGTCTCCACGAGCGCCCACTCGCGCTCGCGGTTGAGCGCCTCGGCGATCTGGTGCGACTGGATGATCGTCGGGACGTAGGAGAGAAAGATCCCGCCCGGACGCAGCACGCGCGCGACCGCCTGCGTGAGCCGCCACGGCTCGGGCAGGTCGAGCACCACGCGGTCGACCGGCTCCTCGTCGCCGACGCCTTCCTCGACGGGCCCCAGCCGCATGGTGAGGTTCGTCACCTCGCCGCAGCGCATGTGGATGTTGGCGAGCGCGCGACGCGCGAACTCGTCGCGCTGCTCGAAGGTGATGACGCGCCCCTCGGAGCCGACCGCGCGTAGCAGCGCCAGCGTGAGCGCACCCGAGCCCGTCCCGGCCTCCAGCACCCGACAGCCCGGGTACACGTCGGCCCAGAACAGGATCATCGCGAGGTCCTTGGGATAGATGACCTGCGCCCCGCGCGGCATGTCGAGGACGAACTCGGCCAGAGTCGGCCGCAGCGCGAGGTGGCGCAGCCCCATCGAGGAGCGCACCCACGAGCCCTCGGGTTGGCCGATGACCGCGTCGTGCGAGATCCAGCCGCGGTCGGAGTGAAACGTCTCCGACTTCCTGAGGAACAGGAGATGGCGCTTGCCGCGCTGGTCGATGAGCAGCACCTGCTCACCGTCCTGGAGCGGGAGCTCTTTCATCGATCCCTGGGCGCGGGCAGAAACCGCGCGGCCACGAAGCCGGCCAGCGGCGTCAGCGCGCTGATCGCCAGCGCCGCGGGCAGGCCATGGTGGTCGGCCACCCAGCCGAGAACGGCGACGCCGAGGCCGCCGGTGCCGATGGCGAAGCCGACGATGAGGCCGGAGGCCATGCCGGTGTTTCTCGGCATGTAGGCCTGGGCGAGGACGACCGACACCGAGAAGCTTGCGGTGAGCACGGCGCCGAACAACGCGAGCATCACGAACGCCAGCGGTCCGCGCGTCTGGAGGAACAGAAGCCCGAACGGCACGGCGGCGAGGAACACCCACTTCATGAACGGACGAGGCCCCCACCGGTCGGCGAGCGGGCCCGCCAGCACGGTGCCGAGCGCGCCGGCGCCGAGGAAGACGAACAGCAGCGGGCCGACGATGCGCGGATCGGCCTTGAGATAGTCGACGTAGTAGAAGGGCACGAAGGTCGTGAAGCCGAGCGTCGCCCACGCGCGGATCATGACCACGAGGACCAGCAGCGCCATCGCGCCGGGCATGTTTTCGCCGCGGCCGGCCGCGTTTGCCGAGGGCGCCGCGGTGGCGGCGACGGCGAACGACGGCAGCGCGCCGAGCAGCACGCCGCCGACGAGCAGCGGCGGCAGGGCCAGCCCGAGCGTGCCCTGGATCGACCACGTCGTCACGAGCAACGTGATCAGCGGCGGACCGAGCGCGATGCCCACGTTGCCGCCGAGCGAGAAATAGGACAGCGCGGTCGCCTTGCGATCGCCGGCCACGCCCGTGGCGGTGCGATAGCCCTCCGGATGCCACGCGGCGACGCCGAGGCCCATCAGGACGACCAGCAGCAGAAGGCTCGTGTAGCCGTGGGCGACGCCGGTGAGGGCCATGCCGGCGCCCGCGACGAAGATCGACGTCGGCAGGATCCAGCGGCGCATCGTCTGGTCCGCCAGATATCCGAACAGCGGCTGGGCGATCGACGACGTGACGTTGGCCGCCAGCACGATGGTCGCCACCTGGGCGTAGGTGAGGCCGTGCGCGCTCTTGAGGAACGGGAGCACGCCGGGCAGCGCGCCCTGCGTGAGGTCCACCACGAAGTGTCCGAGGGCGAGGAGGCCGATGAGTCTGGCATGCGGCCGGACGCGCTCGACGGTCGTCGCGAACGGGGGCGCGGCCGCCGTCGCGAGGGCCGCGGGCTTCGAATCAGCCATGACCCAGCAATGGTACACTAACGCCGCGACTGAGACATCACGCCCGATGAAAATCCGCGCGCTCGGTCACGTCTCGCTCTTCGTCCGCGACCTCGAGGCGACGCGACGCTTCTATCGCGACCTGCTCGGCCTCGCGGAAACCGGTTCCGGCAAGGACGGCCACGTCGCGTTCGAGGTCGGCGAGACCTCCGACGAACTCGCGGCCGCGCGGCGCGACGTCGTGTCCCGCGGGCTCGAACCGTTCGGCGAGTACGCGAATGGCTTCTGCGTGCGGGATCCCGACGGCCACGAGGTCGAGCTCTACGTGGAGCCCGCGCGCCGGCACCCGAGTGCGGTCAGCGAGAGACGGTGAGGCCCTCGCCGCCGTAATGGTCGGCGTCGGTCCACGGCCCGCCCTCGACGAAGCGCGAGGCGCGGAACGGATGGAGGTCGGCCGTCCTCGGTGCGCCGACGGTGATCCACTCGGCGAGGCAGCGGCCGATCGCGGGCGCGGTCTTGAACGACGTGCCGGAGTCGCCGAGCATGGCCCAGAGCCCCTCGGCGGCGGGCAGGCGATCGATGATCGGCCGGCCGTCAGGGCTCATCATGATCATGCCCGCCCAGCCACCGCGCATCGGCGCGTCGGCGAATTGCGGCAGGCGCGCGGTGAGCGCCTC
>QHSB01000677.1 GCA_003220335.1 Candidatus Rokuibacteriota bacterium | reverse complement strand
GAAGGCCGCGCGCCGTCGCCGCCGCTAATCATCGTCCGGGCTGGTTTTGCCGCCACACCATCGAGAAGCTGACGGGCAACCCTGCGTAGACCCGCCACTGCGGCTTCTTCTGAAGCCAGGCATCGTCGACGAGGCCTTCATCCATCTCGACGAGCGACCAGCCGACGGCATGCGCTGCTTTCACGTGATCGCTCAGGAGGTGGACGTAGCTTCTGATCGTGACGGGCTCGCCCGGCGCGCGGTCGAAGTGAGTCGGCACACCCGCCATCAGAAAGTGCGAATGATAGCCCACGATGACGAAGAAGCCCCCTGGTTTGGTCACCCGTCGCACCTCCCGGTACAGCGGTCCAAGATCCGGGAGATGTTCGTCCGCCAGCGACTGCATGCAGAGGTCGTACGTCGCGGCCGGCAGGCCCGTCTCCGAGACGTCGGCAATCCCAAGAGTCCGGTAGGCGCCCGTGCTTCGCGCGACGGCGAGCATTTCCGGGGTGATATCGACGCCATCGATGGCGGCGTCGGGGCAATGCCGCTGTAGCCACATGCCGATCCGCCCCGTGCCGCACGCAAGGTCGAGTGCGGCGCGTCGGCTCGGCCAGTCGACGGTCCGCAATCGGTCGAGGAGCCGCACGTCCATCTCGTCGTGGACGGTCTGCTCATACGTTCGCGACCATTCCCCGTACCCTTCGCGAACGCCAACGATCGGGTATCTGCGCCTGTCGTAGATGGAGTGATCCATACTGGACCCTCGCTCGGATTTCGCGCCTACGCCGTGCGCAGCGCGACGGTCACCGGCAGCCGCGCGGCGCGGATGGCGGGGAGGAGGCCTCCGGCGGCGCCGATGAGCAGTGCCCAGACGAGGCCCTGCACCAGGAGCCCGCGCGTCACCCGGAAATCGAACGCCACCTGCGAGAACGTGTTGAAGTTCAGCGTCGAGAGCGACGCGCCATCGCAATAGATGTAGGCCAGCGCGCCGCCGACGGCGCCGCCGACCAGCGCCAGGACGAGCGCCTCGATCATCACCGAGACCACCACCGGCGCCCCGCCGAACCCGATCGCGCGCAGCGTGGCGATCTCCGTTTGCCGGCTGGCGATCGCGGAGTACATGCAGTTGAGCGCACCGAAGGTCGCGCCGATGGCCATGAAGGTGGCGACGCTGTAGCCGAGCACGCCGATGAGCTTGGACAGGATCGACGCCTGCTTCGCGTAATACTCGGGCTCGCGCAGCACGTTGATGGACAGCCGGCGGTCGCGACCGATCGAGTCCCTGAGCGCGGCGAGGCCGGCCTGGGAGGGATCGGCGAGGGCCGCCGTGACCGACTGGAAGCCCGCCCGCCGGAAGGCGGACATCGCGACCTCGGCATCCGCCCAGATCTCCGATTCGTGCACGTCGCCGCCGCTCTCGAAGGTGCCGACGACCGTCCAGTCGCTGTCGCGGAACGCGATGCGCGAGCCGACCGCGAGCCCCGCGAACTGCTGGGCCGCCTTGCGGCCCACGATGACCTCGCGCACGCCGCGCGCGTAACGGCGGCCCTCGACGATGCGGACCTCGTCGCGAATGGAAAAGGCCGCCGGCTGCACGCCGCGGAACG